>JAMCWV010000013.1 GCA_023481025.1 Gammaproteobacteria bacterium | reverse complement strand
GGAGATGATTACAATTCTCCAGTCCAGAAACGTTCAAGTGGCCTTGAGTGAGGTCGAAATACCGCCAAATTTAGGTCGGCGCTACACCACCCTGTTTCGCGAAGTCTTCCCGCGGGTTGCCGACGAGTTCGATATTCCGCTGGTGCCCTTCTTCATGCGTGAAGTTGCGCTCAATGCCGATTACATGCAAAACGACGGTATCCATCCAAATCTTGCAGCGCAGCCGGTGATTGCCGACTTAATGGAGCCGAAGTTGCGAGCGCTACTGAAAGAGCACGCGCTATGATTTACTACTTGAGCTTGGGCAGTAACATTAATCCAGAGCAGCATATCAGCAGCGCGCTCGAGCAGCTATGCAAACAGTTTCACGCGGCGATCGTATTTCCAGTGTTGCGCACACAACCGTGCGCGATTCACTCGCAACACAGCTTTTTGAATACCATCGCCATTGTGGTCAGCGACTGGTCCGCCGCAGCGTTGAAAACTTGGCTCAATCAATTGGAAGAGCAACATGGGCGCGATCGTAATGATCCGCTGCGCAGTGAGAAAGATCGTACGCTCGACATCGATATTCTCACCGCCCAAAGCGACTTTCAGTGGCTCAATGCTGATCAGTTCGACGAGCCGTATATTCGGGCATCATTTATGGCGCTGCAGCAAGCCGACAACAACACGGTCGCACTTAAGCTCGGTGAGCAATCTTTAGGTCACCGAGCGGCCACCATCCACACGCACGATAGCAGCGGTCATGTACTCGTTGTCGAGGATAGCCTCGATGGCCTTTTGCAGTGCTTCAAAACCGCCCTCCACCGGCAACAGAGTCTCGCTTAACACTTGCTGCTGTTCACTCGACGAATGTTCGGGCAGAAACTTAATTGGACCAGGCTGAATGGCGTTGACGCGCACTTTCGGCGCAAGTTGCTTGGCGAAGCTCAACATTAAATTCTCCAGCCCCGCTTTGGTCGAGCAATACAACGCATAATCTGCGTTCGGATTGCTGGCATAAATATCCGTCACATGAATAATATTCGCGGTTGGCCGAATCGTCTTGCTGAATAAATCGCGCAAACCATAATTGAGTAGCGCCGGAAACTTCATGTGAATGCGATAGAGATCGTCATAAAATGCAGCGAGCTCTTCGGCATGCGCCTGATCTTTTTCGTAAATCGATGCATTATGCAGCACGAAATCAAGGTGATCGTAACGGCTCAGAACGGTCGCGATGGTCTGCTCGACGCTGTCTTGGTTGAGCGCGTCGCAGGTAATGACATCGAGGGACAAATCCGTTTCAGCCAAGGCGGCAAGCTCACCAATTCGGCTCCGCGACAGCGCAACGACATGCCAACCTTGGGCTAACAAAGAACGCGTCATGTGCAAACCTAAACGGCGGCCTGCTCCGGTAATCAATGCGATCGGTTTGGTCATCTTGAATCATCCTCGAAACTTTCACTGTGCATAGGCAAAGCTTAACGGAAAAGTGACGTGATGCGATCAAAACGAAAAAAATATTTGTGGAAAAAGAGAGATGGCGTCCCCTAGGGGATTCGAACCCCTGTTACCGCCGTGAAAGGGCGGTGTCCTAGGCCTCTAGACGAAGGGGACCCGGAACGCGTATAACCAACACTTTTGAATTGAATGGCGTCCCCTAGGGGATTCGAACCCCTGTTACCGCCGTGAAAGGGCGGTGTCCTAGGCCTCTAGACGAAGGGGACGCAACTTCAATTCAATCTCGAAATTGGTGGAGCTAAGCGGGATCGAACCGCTGACCTCTTGCATGCCATGCAAGCGCTCTCCCAGCTGAGCTATAGCCCCACTTTCGAGTTAACTGCCAAGGTTTGAGCCCCGACAGCGACGCGCATTCTATGAATACGCCGTTAAAGTGTCAACTTTTTTTTCGGAATTCCGCACTGTTCGGCTATTTTTTTAGCAACCCGAACACTATTTCAACAAATGCAGAAAATCCTAGTCGTCTGAGTCTTCATCGCGACAATACTGGTAAATCGGATCGAGCCCCTCTTTACCAGTAATCGTCACGCCTAAATCGCGTACTAAACCGTCACGAACACTGTAACACCAACCGTGAATACTCAGCTTTTGACCACGATCCCAAGCTTCCTGAATAATGTGATTCTTCGACAAGTTGTGCACTTGCTCAACGACGTTTAATTCACACATTTTGTCAAAACGATCGTTAAATGGCATTTCGCAAAGCTGCGGTTGATGCGTGCGATAAATGTCTTTAATCGGATGCAACCAATGGTCGACCAAGCCATGACGCTGGGTTTCCATTGCTGCCGCGACACCGCCACATCCATAATGACCAACGACCAAGATATGCTTCACCTGCAGGTTCAGCACGGCAAATTCGATGACCGCTAAGCAATTGAAATCGGTTTGAATCACCTGATTGGCCACATTGCGGTGAACAAAAACTTCGCCCGGCGCCATCCCAACAATCTGGTTCGCTGGTACGCGACTATCTGAACAGCCGATCCATAAGTACTCTGGCTTTTGTTGGTTGACCAAGCGGTTAAAATATTCCGGATCTTGGTCAACTTGGGCTTGTGCCCATGCTTTATTATTCGCCAGTAACTCACGTATTTTTGGCATCTATTGGTTCCCCTCGCGCTCAGCAATGAACTCTAGTGCCAGATCAATTCGTTCAACCACGGTATGACGCGGAATCAGCGCTAGCGTCACGTCCAACGACGGTGAATTGCCACCACCGGTTGCCGCTACACGTAATGGCATACCGACTTTACCCATGCCAATATCAAGCGCCGTACAGGTGTCTTGAATCGCTTGGTGGATAGTTTCCGCTGACCAATTACTTAACCCTGCAAAACGATCACGCACATCTTGTAAAGCGTCTTTCGCGACCGGACGTAAATGCTTCTTCGCGGCTTGCTCTTCGAACGCTGTCACTGGCTCGTAAAAATAACGACTAATTTCAGCCATTTCTTTTAACGTTTTTACCCGATCCGCCTGCAGCTTGACTACCTCGACCAGTGCAGGTCCGTCCTCTGTGGCCACGCCTAAACGCGCAAAATGCCATGCTAACTCGGCGGCCACTTGCTCAACCGGCAAGGTTTTCATGTAATGTTGGTTCAGCCAATTCAACTTCTCCGTGTTAAACGCAGACGCCGCTTTATTAATGTCGCTGAGTTTGAAAATTTGAATCAACTCGTCGCGACTAAAAATTTCTTGGTCGCCATGTGACCAGCCTAACCGCACCAAATAGTTAATCACCGCTTCTGGCAGATAACCGTTGTCACGATACTCAGTGACGCTCACTGCACCATGACGCTTCGACAGTTTCTTACCGTCGTCGCCAAGAATCATCGACACATGCGCATACTCAGGAATCGGCGCGCCTAGAGCTTTAAGGATATTAATTTGGCGCGGCGTGTTGTTGATGTGATCTTCACCACGTACCACGTGGGTAATGCCCATATCCCAGTCGTCTACAACCACACAGAAATTGTACGTTGGCGTGCCGTCGGTGCGGGCAATAATCAAGTCGTCCAGCTCTTTGTTGGCAATTTCAATGCGGCCACGAATATGGTCGTCGAACACCACTGAGCCGTCTTGTGGGTTGCGGAAACGAATCACATACGGCTTGCCTTCTTGTTCTGCTTGGTCGCGACATTTACCGTCGTAACGCGGCTTCACGCCTGCAGCCATTTGCTCTTCGCGCATTTTCTCTAAGCGCTCATGCGAACAGTAGCATTTGTAGGCTTTGCCCTCAGCCAGCAACTGATCAATGAGTACTTTGTAGCGATCAAACCGCTTGGTTTGATAAATTGGCTCTTCGTCCCAGGTTAAACCTAACCATTGCATGCCTTCAAAAATTGCATCGATCGCTTCCTGAGTAGACCGTTCGCGGTCGGTGTCTTCAATACGCAGAACAAACTTGCCACCCGCAGCGCGCGCAACCAGCCAAGCATAAAGAGCTGTACGAGCGCCACCAACGTGCAAATAACCGGTCGGACTTGGAGCGAAACGAGAAACAACGGACATGAATAATTTTCCTGTTGGTGAACCAATGAATTGGCGCGATTATATCAGAAGATTAAAGTGACGACAGCGATCGCTTTGCGCAGATTGTGCGTATCTAAAAAGCGAAATATTAATTTCTCATAATACTATAATAAGGAAACAACCATGAGTGCCCTGCTCACCACACTATTGATTGCGATGTTTTTGCCGTATTTGGCGAAAGTCCCATTGATTAAAGCCATGAACGACCGTGGCGGTTATGACAATCGTCATCCGCGCCAGCAACAAGCAGCGCTAGAAGGCTTTGGTGCCCGTGCCAATGCTGCACACTACAACAGCTTTGAAGCGCTGATCATTTATGCCATCGCCGTGTTCATTGTTATTAGCGTTGGCAACGTCGACACCTTGGCCATTGCTTTGGGATGGACTTTTATTGTCGCCCGCATTGGTTACATGGTTTGCTATTGGTTCGACAAAGCGTCGCTCCGCTCATTGATTTGGCTAGTCAGCATGATCGCCTGCTTCTGGCTGGCTTTGCGGGCTGTATTGTCACTTTAATGGGCCTAAAACGAAAAAACTCGCTGCCGCGTATGCGAAGCGAGTTTTAATCTGGTGGATGGTACTGGGTTCGAACCAGTGACCCCCGCCTTGTAAGGGCGGTGCTCTCCCAGCTGAGCTAACCATCCGAAGCTGGTGTGACAAACGCGTTTGCGTCGGTCGAAAATTTGGTGGATGGTACTGGGTTCGAACCAGTGACCCCCGCCTTGTAAGGGCGGTGCTCTCCCAGCTGAGCTAACCATCCAGAGCTGGTGCAACAAGCGCTGAAGCGCGTTCGAAAATTGGTGGATGGTACTGGGTTCGAACCAGTGACCCCCGCCTTGTAAGGGCGGTGCTCTCCCAGCTGAGCTAACCATCCACGTTTCGCTGAGTTGCAGGCGGGTATTATAGGGCTGCCGCCTGCCCTGTCAACCGGAAATTTTCACCAAACCGTCTAACTGTCGAAATTTAACCCAGTTCGTTGGCAATTTAACCATAGGTTTTTAATTGTTCGCGCAGTTCATGTAACTGATCACGAATTTTCGCCGCTTTTTCGAACTCTAAATTTTGTGCAGCGGCATACATGGCTTTTTCTTGCAGGGTAATTTCTTGGGCAATTTCTTTCGGATCCCGATACTTCGGCAAGCGAATACCCGCGGCGGCGGCTTTCACCCGTTCTTTATCGCGCCGGCGTTTATCGGCATTGCCGCCCAAGTCCATCACATCCGTGATTTTCTTATTGAGCCCCTGTGGTGTAATCCCTTGCTCGAGGTTGTGCGCAATTTGCTTGTCACGGCGGCGTTTGGTTTCGTCCATGGCTCGCTGCATCGAGCCGGTAATGCGGTCCGCATACAGAATCGCACGACCATTAATATTCCGAGCTGCACGGCCAATTGTCTGAATGAGCGAACGTTCGGCCCGCAAGAAGCCTTCCTTATCTGCATCAAGAATAGCCACCAAGGACACTTCCGGCATGTCGAGACCTTCACGCAGCAAGTTAATACCAACTAACGCGTCAAATTCACCTAAGCGCAGGTCGCGAATGATTTCCATCCGTTCTACCGTATCAATATCCGAATGGAGGTAGCGCACTTTAATGCCATGATCATCAAGATAATCGGTTAAATCCTCGGCCATCTTCTTGGTCAAGGTAGTAATCAACACCCGCTCATTGCGTTCAGCACGCACGCGAATCTCAGACATCACATCGTCGACCTGCGTGGCCACCGGCCGCACTTCGATTTCCGGGTCAATCAAACCGGTTGGTCGCACCACCTGCTCAATCACTTCATCGCCACATTTCTCGAGTTCGTATTTCCCCGGCGTGGCTGACACATAAATGGTTTGCGGTGAAATCGCTTCAAATTCATCGAATTTTAACGGTCGGTTATCCAGAGCAGACGGCAATCGGAAGCCGTAACCGACGAGGTTTTCTTTGCGCGAACGGTCACCTTTATACATGGCTCCAACCTGCGACACCGTCACATGCGACTCATCGATAATCAACAAGGCATCATCGGGCAGGTAATCCATAAGCGTTGGTGGTGGCTCGCCCGGCGCGCGCCCCGACAAATAACGCGAGTAGTTTTCGATCCCTGAGCAATAGCCAAGCTCCAGCATCATTTCGATATCGAATTGGGTACGCTCTCGAATCCGCTGCTCTTCAATGAGTTTGCCCGCATCCAGAAACTGCTGACGACGCTCTTTCAGCTCTTCTTTGATCCGGTCAATCGCATCAATAATTTTTTCCCGTGGCGTGACGTAGTGAGTTTTTGGGTAGACGGTAAAGCGAGCAATATCGCCTTGGAGAATCTGCCCGGTTAACGGCTCGAACAAACTAATCCGTTCAATCTCGTCGTCGAAGAGTTCCACGCGCACTGCTAGGTCGTCCGACTCCGCTGGGAAAATATCAATCACCTCGCCACGCACTCGGTATGTACCGCGCGTAAATGCCGCGTCGTTACGCGTGTATTGCAGGGTCGCTAAGGTGCGGACAATGTCACGTTGATCGATAATGTCGCCACGGCGTAGATGCAGCATCATCTTCATGTACGAGTCTGGATCGCCTAAGCCGTAAATCGCCGACACGGACGCAATCAGGACCACGTCGCGGCGCTCCATCAGCGCTTTTGTCGCCGATAGTCGCATCTGTTCAATATGCTCGTTAATCGACGCGTCTTTCTCAATAAAGGTATCAGTAGTCGGCACATAGGCTTCGGGCTGATAATAGTCGTAGTACGAAACAAAATACTCCACCGCATTATTTGGGAAGAACTCTTTCATTTCGCCGTACAGCTGCGCGGCTAGCGTTTTATTGTGGGCTAGAATCAGTGTTGGACGATTTGTCTTTGCGATCACATTGGCCATGGTGAAGGTTTTACCCGACCCAGTCACCCCCAACAGAACCTGCTGCGCGAGCCCGGCATCGAGGTTCTCCACCAGTTTTGCAATTGCCGTAGGCTGATCACCGGCAGGTTGGTAGTCCGATACTAATTGAAACTCCCGCGACTGCTCACGCGCCATGCTTGAACTCCTATGACTATTGCGATTTGAATGACTCTTTTAAAGAGACGTTTTTAAAGACAGTCTACTGCTAAAGGCGTGACTCATTCACACCAACCGAAGCTGGTAGCTCGCCACGCAGGTCGTTGGTTAAACGCATAAACCAACGATAGGCGATCACCGCCGTGAGGATATTTGCCAACACACCACCCGCAAACATTCCTGGCAAACCAGCTAATTGGTTCCCGAGCCACGACAATGGCACAAACATCACAAACAAGCGCACTAAACTCAAGCTCAGTGCCTGCATCGGTCGATGCATTGCGTTCAATGACGAATTCGTCAGAATAATACACCCTTGCACACCATAGCCCAGCGGCATAATCCAGACAAACCAAGCGAGTACTCGAGCGACTTCAGCATCACGGGCAAACGCCAGTTGAATCACCGGCAATAACAGCAGCATAAGGACATAAGCGACCGCTTGCACCGCTAGCACCAACTTCAATGCCACTTTATAGGCGTCTTGCACCCGATCATACTGACCTGCACCAAAGTTTTGACTGATAAACGGTGGCAAAGTCATCGACAGCGCTAAAATCACCACGGATGCAATGGACTCAAGTCGCGCGCCAGCACCAAATGCCGCGACTGCTGGTGCACCGTGGGTGGCGACAATCGCTGTCAGGACGCCAAGCGCCAATGGCGTCATCATATTCGCACTTGCGGCCGGTAAACCAATCGCCAATAGCTGCCGTGACTGTTGCCAAAACGCAACCACACTCTCCGGCAAAGGGTCAATCAGGCGCCGCCGCCAAATCAATAGATACAGAATTGCAGAAAACCCAACGCTCCACGACACCACACTCGCAATGGCAGCGCCCTGAATGCCAAGCGCCGGTACTGGCCCTAAACCAAAAATGAGAATGGGGTCTAAAATGGCGTTCATCAGCCCGCCCAATGCCATAATCAAGGATGGTGTTTTGGTATCCCCTGCAGCACGCAGCACGCTGTTTCCGATCATCGGAATGACGAGTAACACAGCACCAAGAAACCAAATCGTCATGTAGTCGTTGATTAACGGTTTAATGCTCTCGGTCGCACCGAGTTGACTAAAAATAAAGTCGGAACTGAAAAAGCCAATCGCAGCCAATAATGCCACTAATCCAGCGGCTAACCAGAGTGCCGAACTTCCTGCATGGCGTGCACCTTCGTGATCGTCGGCGCCAAGTTTACGCGCAATGACCGCCGATGTGCCAATACCCAGGCCGATGGTCAAACTGATCACGGTAAAGGTCACCGGAAAAGTAAAGCCAATGGCGGCCAACTCGTCGGTGCCTAATAAACTAATAAAAAACGTATCGACGACATTAAAACTAATGAGGGTGGCGACGCCAAAGATCATTGGCCACGTGAGTGACCACAATGTCGGTGCAATTGGCCCGGTGAGGATAAGCTTCGATTTTTCTTGGGCACTGGCCGACATCACGGTTCCTTAACAGCCTTCGCAGGAGAAGCCGCAAGTATACCCAAAAACGCCTAAAAATGCCATGAACACGGCGGCACTACCCCATCGTCCTCGCTAGACTTTTTTTGCTATTCCACATATAGTGTGGGGCACAAAAATCCCCCTTGAAAATCAACATTTACCCAAACAGGTGCCTTGTGGATAATTCAGTACAATACCCGCTGTCTCAACGCGTCAATGCTATCAAACCGTCGCCTACACTTGCCGTGAGTCAAAAAGCAGCTGAACTTAAAGCAGCCGGCGCCGACGTCATCGGTTTAGGAGTTGGCGAACCCGATTTCACAACACCTGAGTTTATTCGCGAAGCTGCGAAGCAAGCGATCGATGCTGGCCATACGCGTTACACCGCCGTTGATGGAATTCCAGAACTGAAAAAAGCCATTTGTGCGAAATTCGAACGCGATAACCAGTTAAGTTATGAGCCGAGTGAAATCCTCGTATCCGCCGGTGGCAAACACAGTATTTTTAACTTGCTCACCGCTTGGCTCGACGAAGGCGACGAAGTTATTATCCCTGCGCCGTATTGGGTATCGTATCCGGACATGACTCTTTTGGTCGGTGCCACCCCCGTCGTTATTGAAGCCGGTATTGATCAAGCCTACAAAATCACTGCTGAGCAACTTGAGCAAGCCATTACCGACAAGACCAAGCTCTTGTTCCTCAATAGCCCATCGAACCCAACCGGTATGGCCTATTCCGCAGCCGAGCTCAAATCACTTGCTGAAGTCTTGCGCAAACACCCACGCGTACTGATCGCCACCGACGACATGTATGAGCATATTCTTTGGACAGCCGAGCCCTTTGTGAACCTGCCAATGGTCGCACCGGATCTGAAAGAACGCACGGTTGTGCTTTCTGGGGTATCGAAAGCCTACGCCATGACCGGCTGGCGAATCGGCTATGCCGCTGGCCCGAAACCGATTATTGCAGCGATGAAAAAAGCGCAATCTCAGAGCACCTCGAACCCTGCGTCTATTTCGCAATATGCCGCTTTAGCAGCCTTAACCGGTGACCAAAGCTTTATCGGTGAAATGGTCAATGAGTTTCGCATTCGTCACGACCGTCTCATCGACGGCTTAAGCAAAATTCCTGGACTCAAAGTCCGCCCAGGCGACGGCACCTTCTATGTGTTTCCGAACATTGAAGGATTAATGCAAGCCGTTGGCGTCGACACTGACGTTGAACTGTGCGAACGCTTGTTGAGCGAAGCCAATGTCGCTTTAGTTCCAGGTTCTGCGTTTGGGGCACCGGGCCATTTCCGTTTGTCTTTTGCTGCGAGCCGCGACACCCTCGACGAAGCCGTGCGTCGTATCGCAGAGTTTGCTGCACAATACGCGTAAGCACGCTCAGGCAAGACCAATAAGGCGGATGTAACCCATCGCCCTTAGCTCGATCGAGTAGGAGGAGGCCTCACGGCCTCCGTCCTCTCACACCACCGGGCATACGGTTCCGTACCACGGCGGTTCATAGGTTACATTTGAGCTGATGGTAACTGTCCATCAATGATATCAATCCCA
>JAMCWV010000056.1 GCA_023481025.1 Gammaproteobacteria bacterium | reverse complement strand
CCGGCATGGCGAAGCCGCCGGTGCCGGCCACCTGTCAGAACTGTCACGACGCCCGGACCTTCGGTGCCGTAGTGTGCACCTGGTGTCACAGCACGACCGGCTGGATCGGTAAGGAGACGGTCCACGCCACGGACCCGGCCGCCACTGTGAGTTGCGCGACGTGCCACGAGAAGCACTACGAGGATCTCGGCGCCTGCAGTTCGTGCCACGACAGTCAAGCCGAGACGCATCATGGGGCGGCCACCTTGGCCGACACGCAGCTGAAGCTCTTCTTCTGCGGAAGTATCTGTTGAGTTATCGGCGAGTTGCGAAGATTCTGAACCTTGTGGTGGCGTATTTTCACGCTCAGCGGTTTGTTGTTCTTGCTGGCCGTGGTCACTGACCGAGCTCTCATTTAAATCAATTCCTTGCTCGGCAAGTAACTCGCGTAACTGGGGTAACGCTTGCTCGACAGCTTGGCGAACCTGGCTATGATTTGACATAAATTGCAGCTGCGCCGCTTGGTCTTCGACTTTCATGGTGATCATGAGAGGACCAAGCTCAGCCGGATGTAAGCGCAAGCGGACAACTTGATCGCCATGAAAACGAAGATTGACTAACTGATTCACTTGTTCGCCAACTTGTTGACTGAGCTGAGCTTGCCAGGCCGGAGTGGCGAGCGGTGCGGTTAGAGCACCTTGTGGCGATGCTTGCGAACTGGCCGTGAGTGCTAGAGCTTGAGTGGCTTGTGCCGCTTGGCTCGCGAGTTGTGCGCTATTCGGTTCCGCAGAGCCGGCTACTGGAAAGCCTTCGGAACCAGCGGTCAGACTTACTGTCGGCGCACTTTTGGCCTGACTTTGGGCAAGACCTTGGGCTTGCGCGGTCGCGCTCAATAGCTGCGCCGGACTTGTGTTAGCGCTTGCATTAGCACTAGGGTTGGCGTTCGCAGTTTGTGAGCGAACGTCTTGCTCAGCTGTGGTGAGTCGAGCACCTGCTAGCTGTGAAGTCAGTTCTGCGTCACTTGTCGCTGTTTGTGTCGCGCCAATGGCGGTTGCAGCCTGTGCAGCACTGGCTTGTGCCGAAGACAGCCGGGTTACCTGGGCTTGCGCCTGCTGAATACGTTCAAGGGCGGCCATCAAAGGACTATTGCTAGCGACTTGAATGGTTTGCACCGGTTGGTTGCTCAAAGCAGCAGAGCCGGCGGCTGCTTCTTTGCTGGCGTGACTGCTGGCATGGTTGGTGGCTTGAGCTGGGTCAGATGCACCATGACCTACAACGCTTGCATGACCAGCTAACTGTGCGTTCGCAGTCGCATGAGCCGCTGTCTGTGCTCCCACTTGTGCAGCAGAAGCGCTCAAGCCTTGGGCTTGTGTCGCAGATGCCAACGCAGCCGCTTCCGGATCGAGTGGTTGCTGTGGCAAAGGTAACGCATATTCAGGGTCGCGCGGACTGATGTCTTCAATCGGGTGTTCGATCGACAACTCAGGGGCCTCAATCGGCGCCGCGTCAACTGGCAAATCCTTCGGCAAGCCAATTGGTAAAGTAATCGGCGTCTCAGAATGCCCCGGCTGTTGGCGCAACACATCAATGAACTTCAGCTGAGCAGCTTGGTCACTCGGTGCAGTGTCACCAATTTTTAGCGCACTCATGTGAGTGCTTACTCCAGACCCACTCGGATGACCTTTCAGCATGATATCCAGCATGACTTAATCCTTCTTCTCAGGCTTTACCAGCGATAAGCCGGCATTGCGACCGTGACGCTGGTTAGCAAATTCGTCGCTGAGACGCTGCTCTTTACGATTCTCTTTGACCCGTTCAGCCGCAGTACGGCGGTCCGTTAAGGTCGTGAACGAGGATAATTTCTTTTGTTCCTGCTGCCACTGATTCTGACTTTGTTTTACTTTTTGTGTCTGCTGATGCAGTGCTCGACTCGCTTGCATTATCGAGTCGTCGAGTGACATCAGAAACTGGCGATAATTTTGTAACGTGACCGGGTCGATGCCCGACATCATGAGATCTTGTAACTGTTGTGCGTATTCCGCGCGGTAGTTCAACAAGAGTTCTTGCTGCTGCTCGATTTGGTGCTGGTTACGGCGATCAGACGCCAGCAATTGACCTGCTTTGTCGCGGGCTTCGCGTGCTAAGTCGGTTAATATTTCCAAGGCGGCAGATGTCATGATGAAAGACCTCCTATCACATGACTCAAGGCATCAAGTGAACTCGCTTGGTCGGCACCTTCGGTATGGCCCTGTTGTAAAAAGGCTTCCATGCGGGGGTACAAGTTCACCGCTTGGTCGAGCACAGGGTCGTGACCGGGGCTGTAAGCGCCAACGCTAATCAAATCGCGGTTACGCTGATACGTTGAGAAAAATTTCTTAAACTTTTGTGCTTGCTTTACTTGCTGTTCGGGAACCACAGAGGTCATGACTCGGCTAATTGAGGCTTCGACATCAATGGCAGGGTAATGCCCTGACTCGGCAAGGTTACGCGACAGCACAATGTGTCCATCTAGAATAGCACGTGCGGCGTCGGCAATGGGATCTTGTTGGTCATCGCCTTCGGTTAACACCGTATAAAATGCGGTAATGGAACCGCCCCCTTGCGGGCCGTTGCCGGCTCGTTCAACCAGTGCGGGCAGTTTGGCAAATACCGATGGTGGATAACCCTTGGTCGCCGGTGGTTCGCCGATTGCGAGTGCAATTTCACGCTGAGCCATGGCATAGCGGGTCAGTGAGTCCATAATTAGCAAGACATTTAGGCCTTGGTCACGGAAATCTTCGGCGATGCGCGTGGCGTAAGACGCGCCCTGCAGACGTTGTAACGGCGAGGTATCGGCCGGTGCGGCGACCACCACGGCGCGCTGCAAACCTTCGGCACCCAAAATGTTATTGATAAAGTCTTGCACCTCGCGGCCACGCTCACCAATTAAGCCAACCACGATAACATCGGCAGTGGTAAAGCGCGCCATCATACCAAGCAGCATGGATTTACCGACACCGGAACCTGCAAACAAGCCCATGCGTTGGCCGCGGCCGACGGTCAGCAGGGCGTTAATCGTACGAATACCGACATCGATAGAGTCTTCAATCGGAGCACGAAGCATTGGATTTAATGTTTTTGCAGTCAGCGGTGCATACTTTGAATTCTTAATTGCGCCTTTATTATCCAGTGGCCGGCCGGTACCGTCGACGACGCGGCCTAACAGACCTTGGCCCATTGGATAGCGGCGACCTTCAAACTGGCCGGATGCTTGCAGTGGTAGGACTCGTGCGCCCGGCGTGAGACCATGAATTTCTTCTAGCGGCATTAAAAACGAGCGGTCGCCGGCAAAACCAACGACTTCGGCCTCGCAGTATTCTGGTTCTTGCGCCTGAGCTTGACTGACTTCGACGCGGCAGGCGCTACCAACTGGTAACTCAAGCCCTACGACTTCTAAGACCATGCCCGTTGCCCTTACCACGCGGCCGCTATGGACCACGGTATTGGCCTGCTGCACTCGCGTACGCACTTTCTGGAGGACAAAGCTCCAGTGTTGTTGGCGTGACTCAGTGCTTTGCAACGGACTCATGACGATGACGACTCCTGACGGTGACGTAATTGTTCGAGAATAACGTGAACGCGAGACTCCCATGTGGCGTCGCGCTCACCGAGTTTACTGCTAACTTTGCAGCCGCCCCGGGTAATGCGCTCGTCACTGGTTATTTTCCAGCCATGTTGGGTGAGCTCATCGCTTAGGTGGCTTTCAATAAAGGCAACATCGTCCGGATGAACAATTAAGACCGCTTTTTCATTAAATGGCGATTCGTCGTGTAACAATTGACGGACCAAATCAGCAATTTGCTCCGGATGGGTAACGAGCTGTTGGCGTGCAAGCTCAGTACCAATGCTGACGGCTAGCGCAACGATTTCGTCGGCGACTTGGGTGTCCGCGAGATCCAAGGCGGCACTAAAGTTCGCGGCCAACTGCTGTAATGGTGTCACGACCGTGGCAATTTTCTGTTCTTTTTCGGCCAGCACGGCGGCGTTCGCTTCCCGCGCACCGTCGCTGTAGCCAGCCTCATGTCCAGCTTTATAGCCTTCAGCGTGACCTTGTTCCCAAGCTTCTTGGCGGGCTTGTTCTTTCAATGCTGCGAGCTCGGCATCGCGTACAAAGCGGCCTTGGTCTACCGGTTGTTGCTCGTTGCTATCGTCATCGTGCATGTGCGCTAACTTAGAGCGCAATGAGTCGAGACTCCAACGACGCCAGTGATCACCAGAAAGGATTTCTGTTTGTGCAGGCTGTGTTTGTTCATCAGCGTCGAGAGACACCGAGTCACCTTGCACTTTCTTTAAATCCTGCGGTGAAAACGGCTTAAACATAGGTGTCGTCTCCACTGCTCAGCATAATCTCGCCCGAGTCGGCTAAGCGGCGGGTAATTGCAAGAATCGCCTTCTGTTCGGTTTCCACTTGCGACAAGCGCACTGGACCACGGGTTTCCATTTCTTCGCGAACCAGCTGTGCAGCGCGCTGCGACATGTTGCGTAGGAATTTGTCGACCAACTCGCTGTCGGCACCTTTGAGAGCGATAACCAACGAATTGGTGTCGATTTGTTTGAGAAGCACCTGCACACTGCGGTCGTCGAGTTCGATAAGGTTCTCGAAGAGGAACATCTCGTCGACAATCTTGCTCGCCAACTCTTCGTTGTACGCACGAATATTCTCGAGCGCCGTGTCTTCCTGGCTGCCGTTCATTAAGTTGAGGATTTCTGCCGCCGTTCTCACGCCGCCCATTTTGCTGCGCTTGAGGTTCTGACCGTCGAGCATGCCGCCCAACACTTCAGTTAGCTCTTGTAGCGCTGCAGGCTGAACACCGGTAAAGGTGGCAATTCGCAGAATCACATCGTTGCGCAGACGCTCGTCAAACATTTCCAAAACGCCAGCGGCCTGATTGCGGTCGAGGTGGATTAAGATCGTCGCGATGATCTGCGGATGCTCGTCACGAATGAGCTCAGCAACTTCTGGCGTGTCCATCAAGTTCAGGGCATCAATACCATAATTACCGGCTTTCTGGTCGAGCACGTCTTCAATCAGTGACGAAGCCCGTTCGCTGCCGAGAGCTTTGGTTAAGACTGAGCGAATGTAACCGTCGTATTCGTCGACTGGTGGCATCTCTTCAAAGTCCGCATGGAACTGTTCGAGAACCCATTTGATCTCGTCGCGAGATACGTTTTGTAACCGCGTCATCTCTTTACTGATTTTCTGAATCTGTTGTGGCGTAAAGTGCTTAAACACGTCGACAGCTGTGTCTTCGTCGAGCGACAACAGTAGAATCGAGCTTTTACGCAAGCCAGTCATATTGCCAAATTTTTCTTGCGCTGCGACATCAATCTCGGACATGTTCGTCCTCCGCTAACCAGTTCTGTACAATACGAGCGACCTGCCGTGGTTTCTGACGTGCGACCTCTTGGGTTTTCTTCAGGGCAGCTTCATAGGCCGAAGTATCTTTCTTCTTCGGCCAATTGAAGGTCATCTCTTCGATGTCTTCGTCTTTCTCAGTTTCGTCACTGTCGTCGTCATCACCGACAATGGCGCGCAGCTTGCCGCGTTTCGCCATCAATGCGTCGCTTTCATCGCTATCCGCGTCTTCAGATGTGTCGTCGCCTTTCTTCGCGGTTGCAGAACCAAAGCGTTTTCTCAGCATTGGACGAAGAATCAATAAGTAGAATAATAGGATACCTAGACCAGCTAGCACATAACGACCCACTTGCATCAGCAGTGCTTGCATCTCTGGTTCTTGCCACCACTCACGTTGCACAAACAGTGGTGAGCTTTGTTCAACGAAGGCGCTATTGACGATCTCGAGCTGGTCGCCACGGCCGTCGCTATAGCCCATGGCCTGACGCACAAGGCGATCAACCTGACTTATCTCTTCCGCGGATAAAGGAATTTGAATCGCTTCACCCTCTTCGTTGAAGCCGTTGCGATAGTTCACCACAACCGCAGCAGAAAGGCGCTCGAGGCGTCCACGTTGGTGTTGAATGTGGGCAATGCTGCGGTCGACTTCATAGTTAATGATGTTGTCTTGGCGCACATTGCTAGGTTGTGCTGGCGCCTCGCCATTCGCTTCGGCACCGGCTTGTAGTTCAATCGGTGCGGTGACAACGCCCGGCGGTGTGTTGCTTAACGCACCTGGCACGCCACCGGTGTTTTCACCGTTACGCTGGTAGGACAGATTACTTTGAATACTGCGCACGGCAGCGTTTTCAGGATTTTGATTCGGCGTATAACGCTCAGACGTTTCTTCAACGCGGGAGAAGTCGATTTGAGCCACAACTTGTGCGCGCACATTGTCACGACCAAGAATCGGCGCCAAGATGTCTTCGATTCGACGTTGGTAGGCACGCTCAACTTCTTGGGTGTATGTGAGTTCAGTGCCAGTTAAATCAGACTTTTGGCCATTCTTTGAGAGTAAGTTACCGTGTTGGTCAACGACTGTGACATGGTCGGCAGTGAGTTCCGGAACCGAGCTTGCCACCATGTGGATAATCGCCATCACTTGGCCGTCACCGAGAGTTCGGCCTGCATGCAAGCTTAACACTACAGACGCTTTCGCAGGTTCACGTTCACGCACAAACACGGAAGGCTTAGCCATAGCTAAGTGCACGCGAGCGCGATGCACAGGGCCAAGTGATTCCATCGAACTCGCAAGTTCGCCTTCAAGGGCACGCTGGAAATTGACCTGCTCAGCAAACTGGCTAATTCCAAACGCTTGGTTGTCCATCAAACTGAAGCCAACGTTGCCGCCAGCCGGCAAACCTTGCTCGGCCATGCCCAAACGCACGCGATGCACCTGATTGCCGGGAATCATAATGGTGCTGCCACCGGCAGTGAGCTGATATGGAATCCGTTGGCTTTCTAATTCGCTCACAATGCGACCGCCGTCGGCTTCCGATAAATTCGAGTACAACACCCGATATTCAGGGGTTGTTGCCCACATAATTAAGGCAAAAACCACGGCAATAAATGCTGCGCCACCAATCAGTAGCGGCAGCATTGAAGGGCCACGCAACATTGCCATCGCTTTATCAAGAGCGGGATTGGCGCTGTTCGCGGCAGTGGGTTGAGCCTGTTGATTTACCGTTGTATCCATGAAACCGTCGCAATTTTGTTGATTCGGGTGACTACTACAACCTCGCCAGAGGCTTTTTTCGTGATTGCCATTATCCTGAGTGACGTGCAAATCAAAACGTTAAATAAGGCTACTTTTTTACGTTATTTAAACCCTTTGCTTTGCTGACGAGCTGATAGTCTATGCTGCATAAATAGAAGTGCGTCGTCTGACTAGAGGGGAAGCAGAATGAGTGTCTCGGGAATTCAAGCTGCGTTACAACAAATGCAAACATTACAAACCCAAGCAACCGGCCAGAAACCGAATGTGGCGGGTGCAGCTGCACAGGTGCAAAAGCCGGAAGGGAGTTTTGCCACCGAATTGAAAGCATCAATTAATCGTATTAACGAGCTGCAACAAGCTTCAGCAGCAAAAACCCAAGCTTTTCAACTTGGCGACCCAAGTGTGTCGCTCAATGACGTCATGGTGGACTCACAAAAAGCGTCGCTCGCATTCGAAATGGGTGTGCAGGTGCGCAATCGCCTCGTGAATGCCTATAAAGAAGTGATGAACATGAACGTGTAAGCTGGCAACAGGTTGCACTGAATCACAAAAAGGGAGGCTAGCCTCCCTTTTTAGTAACAACGAATAGCAGCAGGTGCCTGCTTGAGACGCCCAATAGCTGCTTTCTGAAAGTCTACAGAGTCCGAGCCCTCACGCTTCGCCGTTAATCAACACACCACGTAATTGCGCAAGTTGCTCTGCCGCACGCAGCACTTCTTCAGATGGAATTTGACGAATCACATCACCTGATTTGGTGTCGATGATCTGGACAACAACCGGCTCAGCGTCCGACACTTGGAATTGCACACCATATGGGCTCAACACTTCATTAATTTGCTGCAAGGGTGGCAATAACTGTTCGGTGTTTAATTTTTGCGCGGCGGTGTCATTGCCTTTGGCTGCGGGTAAGTGCTGCATGACTTTGTCGGAACGCTGTTTTTCTGACGCTGCAAATGAAGCAGCCCAGTTGCCGGAGAGTTCGCTAATTGGGGTAGTCATAGTGAGTCTTCCTTTATTATGTTGCCGTACTCACAACTCGCCGTTTTACCGCACGGCAATCGGCCACAACATTTCTGATAATCTTTTTATCGGTGGCCACGCAAAAAACTTTATATTAGCGGCGAGTTAAATTCATAACGTGCTGTATTATAGTACATTTTATACAAGATTTTTGAGCGAAAAAGCAACGATTAAGCAACGACTAGGTAGCGTCGAGGAAACGGCTTGGCAACGATCAGGGAAGCTCAGTTTTACGAATGCTACTGTTTTTGATCGCTTCTCGGTGGCTAATATAAATGCCACTGGCAATGACCACGCCAGCACCAATGAGAACATAAGCACCGGGCCAGTCACCCCAAAGCAGATAGCCTAACGCGAGCGCCCAGATCATGGCGGTGTATTCAAAGGAAGAGAGCAGGGAAGGCGGTGCCATGCGATAGGCTTCGGTTAATAAATACTGAGCGATAGCGCCGGACACCCCGAGCCCAAATAACCATGGCATGTCGGTCAGTAAGACGGGTCGCCAGTCAAACAACGCAATTGCCCCGCAGCCGACACTTAAACTTAGAACGAAGAAAAACATCAATGATTCGGATGTTTCGCTGCGGTGCATGTAACGCACCATCACCATGATTAAGGCATAGCCAAGGGTGGCGAGTAATCCGGTAACGACACCATAGGAAAAAAAGCCCATGGCATTCGGATTCAGCATGATCACGACGCCAATAAAGCCGACCGCAACGGCACTGTAGCGGTGAACCCCGACCTTTTCTTTAAGTAACGGTACTGATAATAAGGTAATTAACAGTGGCGCGACGAAGAAAATTGCGTAGGCATTAGCAAGTGGCAGCTCGCGTAACGTGATGACGGTCAAGGTTAGAAAGGCAATGCTGACAACACCACGAACTAGGTGCAAATGCCATTTATTCGGTTTAATCCGTGGCAGGCGGTTGGTCATAATCAGCCACAACAACACAAAGGGCAGGGACGTTGCACCACGGAAGAAAGACACCTGCATGGCACTCATGCGACTGGCTAGCTCTTTCATGGCCACGTCCATCAAGGCAAAGCAAAACACCGCGAGCACCATAAATAGAATGCCGCGGCCGAACCGTTCGTGTTGTGCATGGGACTGCGCAGCAGCTTTCATTTCGGCGCCTTATACAGAAAAGTTTGATGAATTATATCGAGATATGCATTGAATGCTAGTGCACATACATGACTTCGTATAAGCTTGCGAATGCAAGCATAATAAAAGTACAAGGACACTTATGAAAATCCAAAAATTCGCCGCCATGGCGGCAGCGTTGCTATTGACAGTCAGCTTTAACACGCAGGCCGAGACCTTAAACGAAAGCGACATCGACTTAGCATTGATTGAAAGCGCCAACGAATTGAACCCATTATTGCCAATGATGGTTGACGAAGACACCCGTTGGGACGAAACCGTGGCATTAAACCGCGCGTTTTTATATGTCTACACCTTAATCGGCTATAACGCTGAAGACTTAGACCCAGACTTATTTAAGCAAGCAATTGAGCCGAACTTAAAAGAAGCGGTTTGTACGTCACCAGACATGGCCGGTTTTGTTGAAAACAACATCAACGCGATTTATGCCTATCGTGGCAAAGACGGTAAGCAAATTGCGACCGTTACCGTCTATGTGAGTGAGTGTTAATCTCAGTTGTCGGTATATAGAAGGCTCCTGCGGGAGCCTTTTTGTGGTGCGCCGGGCACGGCGCGTAGCGCCTTGACGGGCGCTGTACCTGTACAGGTGGTGCTGGCAGGATGACTTGGAGGTGAGAGTCCTCTGTGAGCCCGGTAAGGGGAATCACTAGCTGAACTGCAAGGGTGTTCGCCGCGAGGTGAAATCTGAAGGAAGCGGAAAGCAAACCACTGGCCTGACGAACAGAAACCGCATACGAGGCGGCCATAGTGGGTGAGGTAGCCACTACTGCCAAAGCCCAATACTTACACGGGAACTATGGACGTAGATGCGGCAGGTATAAGTGTGAAGGTCACGCGCATTACCCCGGGAGGTCTGTTGCTCTGCCTTAGGCTACTGATACTGTGAGGTGTCAGGATGGAGCAACAGAAGTCAGCCGAGGCCGTAGTAGGTTGGTCACCGCTAACTGAAGGG
>JAMCWV010000156.1 GCA_023481025.1 Gammaproteobacteria bacterium | reverse complement strand
CTATGCTGGACGGCTCGGATGCCGTGTCGGATTGGCCACTCTTGAATGCATTGTTGAACACAGCCGGCGGCGCAACGTGGGTGTCGTTACACCACGGTGGCGGGGTTGGTATGGGTTATTCGCAACACTCTGGCGTGGTGATTGTCGCCGATGGCACTGACGCAGCTGCAGCGCGTTTGGGGCGGGTACTCTGGAACGACCCAGGTACCGGTGTGATGCGTCATGCTGATGCGGGCTACGACATCGCCAAGCAGGCCGCTGCAGAAAGTCAGCTCGACTTGCCGATGCTGGGTAAATAGCCAGTCTCGGCAATCGAAAAATTAAGGTTCGGTGAGTAACGAAGCACGTGACTCACCGCCATGCTCGCGAATTATTTAGGACAGAACATCATGGGATTTCATTTAGAGCTTCAACCTGGCCAATTAAGTTTGGCCGATTTACGCCGCATCGACCGTGAAGCGGTGACTTTATCACTGCCGCAATCAGCTTACGACGACGTTGCCCGTGCCGCCAAAACCGTTGCCGATGTACTTGCGCAAGGGCGTGTTGTGTATGGTATTAACACTGGCTTTGGCTTGTTAGCAAGCACCCGGATTGCGCCGGAGCAATTAGCTGACTTACAACGCCGTATCGTGTTATCGCATGCCGCCGGCGTTGGCAAAATGATGAGCGATGCGATTGTGCGCAGCATGCTAGTATTGAAAATCAATTCACTTGCCCGCGGTTTCTCAGGAGTTCGTCCACAAGTCCTCGACTTCCTAATTGCCTTAGTGAACAACGAAGCCTACCCCTGTGTGCCAGAGAAAGGCTCAGTCGGTGCTTGTGGTGACTTAGCGCCACTCGCGCACATGGTATTGCCACTCTTAGGTGAAGGCGAGCTGCGTATCAATGGTGAGCGTATGCCGGCTCGTGATGGCTTGCAGAAACTTGGCCTTGAGCCGATGGAATTGGCACCGAAAGAAGGTCTTGCGCTCTTGAATGGGACACAAGCCTCGACGGCATTAGCCCTACATGGCCTCTTTGCGATTGAAGATGTGTTTGCAGCGGCAACCTTAACCGGCGCCATGACTGTGGAAGCAGCACTGGGCTCGCGGACGCCATTTGACGCCCGTATCCATGCGGTCCGTGGTCAGCCGGGTCAAGAAGCAGTGGCAGCAGAATTACGTCGAATCCTCACGGATACCAGTGAGATTGGTGACTCTCATACCAACTGCGGCAAAGTACAAGACCCTTATAGCTTGCGCTGCCAACCACAAGTGATGGGTGCGGCATGGGATCATATTGGCTATGCGAGCCAAGTGCTTGGTCGCGAAGCAAATGGTGTGACCGACAATCCATTAGTGTTCCCAGACGACAACGATATCCTGTCGGGTGGTAATTTCCACGCGGAGCCAGTGGCGATTGCGGCGGATATGTTGGCCATTTCAGTGTCGGAAGTGGGCGCTTTGTCAGAACGACGGATTGCCTTGTTAGTGGACAAACACTTGAGCAACCTACCGCCATTCCTGGTTGATAACGGTGGCGTAAACTCTGGTTTCATGATGGCGCAGGTGACCGCGGCGGCACTAGCGTCCGAGAACAAAACGCTGGCGCACCCAGCTTCTATTGATAGTTTGCCAACTTCAGCGAACCAAGAAGATCACGTGTCGATGGCAACATTTGCGGCGCGACGCTTGCAGGATATTGCTGAAAACGTGGCCAATATAATTGCGATTGAATTACTTGGTGCTGCGCAGGGGGTCGACTTCCGTCGGCCGTTAAAGTCGTCGCCTATACTCGAGCAAGTGCATGGGTTAGTGCGTGAGCGCGTCGGGTTTTACGACGAAGACCGCTATTTTGCCCCAGATATTGAGGCGATTTATCACCTGATTCGGGAAGCGAAACTAACCGAGCTGTCAGGACTTCGGTTGAGCTAACACAAGGATTGAGCTAACACGAGCGCTAGCGCTTGTTTAGCTACGTGGTGCAAGAATGACATAGCGGCCGTTGAACACGGCCGCTAATTTTTCACCATCGAGCACTTGCACCTCTAAACTTAAGTGCGCGTTTTTGCCTTGATTCAGGGCAGCAAAATTGCCACTGACATCTTTCATCGCAACCGTGGCTCGCGGCTCTTTGATAATAGGCTGTAAATACTGAATACTGCCTTCCGCTAAGACAATACTTCCCTCAATCTCTCGTTCGCGCTGTTGCAACTGAATTAAGCCCCAACCGCACAGTGTTGCAAGCGTATAAATACTGCCGGCAAACATAGTGCCATGCACATTAATGTTTCGTGCGAGTGGCGCAGTCAGCTCAATACTGCGGCCAGTATATTGGAATATTTTAATGGCCATGGCCTTGCTGACCGGAATGTCATTGTGCCAAACCTTTTGCAGGTCGGCACACCAACTTGGCCGATAAACAATATGATTAACCGGGTCGAGTGGTTTTACTAATTGATGTTCAGCGTTCGGTTTATCAACGGTATTAGCTTCTTCTTTGATTTCGTAACCGCACTTTAAATAAAAGCCCAACGTGGTATCTCGCGACCGGATAATCATCCGTGTTGCGCCCTGTTTGCGGGCTAGCAATTCTAAGTCATGGAGCAAGGTGACACCGTGGCCTTCGCCTTGAAAGTCAGGGCTCACCACCATGAAGCGGATTTGTGCCTCTTCGGTGCTATTAAAATGTAAGCGGCCGACACCAATCAGTTTATTCTGCTCGTCGACTAACATGCGATGGTCGGCGACTTGGTCATACTCGTCTTTTTCAGAACCCGGCGGGCGATGGAACGGCTTACGCAACACTTCCCAGCGCAATTGATAATAAGCTTGCCATTGTTCGTCAGTGGACGGTGTAATTACAGTAAGTGCCATAGCAACCATTCTTTTATTTTTGGACTCACGAGGTTAATTCAGCGAGCTAGGTTTGGCAAGTTTCCGCTGAACTGACAGCAGATGACTTGTCGATACCGCAGTGGGCTGCCACAATAGGAAAGACCGACAGCAACGGACTGATAGCGATGAAACCTTGGGTAGCTCTGAAAAACATTGATTGGAAAGGCATTAAACAAAAGTTGCCAGGCCAAATGCAGTGTGCGATTAAATTCTTAAAGCACTTTATCAAGCGTTGTGCCGACGACCGCATCAACATTATGGCGGGGCATCTTACCTATGTCAGCTTGTTGTCACTGGTACCGCTAGTCGCCGTGATCTTCGCCATGTTCGCAGCATTCCCGATGTTTGAAGAAATGCGTCGCAGCGTTGAAGAAGCCATTCTTGCCAACCTTATTCCCACCAGCGGTGAAGCCATTCAGGAGTATTTGAATCGATTTGTCGGTAATGCGAATCAAATGACCGTGATTGGTGCGATTTTCCTTTTTGTGGTGGCGATTATGATGATTAATGCCATCGACAAAGCCATGAATACGATCTGGCGCGCGCACAACAAACGCCGCTTGATTATTAGCTTGGCAATTTACTGGATGGTAATTACCCTCGGACCATTACTGGTTGGAACCGGTATTGGCCTCAGTTCCTACTTGCTCTCGATAGCGGCATTTGCCGACGAATACGTTGGTGGTTTGCGCAACACCTTGCTCGCGATGTTCCCGTTTTTTATGAGTTTGATGGCGTTCATGCTGCTGTATGTCATGGTCCCGAATAAAGTTGTTCGCTTTCGCCATGCGATTTGGGGTGCCGCTGTTGCTGCATTCTTATTTGAGATGGCGAAACGAGGTTTTGCGATGTACCTGCAGTACTTCCCATCGTACGAACTGATTTATGGAGCAATGGCGACCATTCCAATCTTAATTGTTTGGATTTATCTGTCTTGGAATATCATTCTAATTGGTGCCGAATTGAGTGTGTCCATTGAAGAGTTTTTCCAAGAAGAGTCAGAAGAAATTCCACCAGAAGAGCTTGATGAAGAAGCCAAAGCGAAGTCGTAAGGGTCGTCATGATTGGGTTAATTCAGCGGGTTAAATCAGCCCGAGTTGAAGTCGATGGCACAACAGTCGGTGCTATCGACCAAGGTATTTTAGTGTTACTTGGCGTTGAACGCGACGACACGGCAGACAAAGCGAAGCAATTAGCAAAGCGGATTGCGAGTTATCGCATTTTTGCTGACCACGAAGACAAAATGAACCTCGACGTGCGTGACATTGAGGGGGCGGTGTTGGTAGTGTCACAATTTACGTTGGCAGCTGATACGCGTAAAGGCCGGCGCCCGAGCTTTTCGTCAGCGGCCGCGCCGGCTTTGGCTAATGAACTCTATCAAGTCTTTTGTCAGGCTATGCAAGCGGAAGGCATACCGGTTGCGACCGGTGAGTTTGCCGCAGACATGCAAGTGCACCTCGTCAATGACGGCCCCGTGACTTTTAATCTGCAGGTGTGAGTCTACAGGTATTAGTTTGCAGGTGAAAAGGCCGCTTGTGTAATGGCCTTTTCGCTCACGCCAATCGATTTTCCCCGCTAGCGATCTTTCCTGAGAATTATTATCGTTTATCCAAATGCGAGCGCATCGCTTTGCGCAAACTCGCTAAGGAGAGAACGAAATGAAAAAGACCATGACCTTCGCCGTCATCCACTTTGCGGTTGCATTTAGTGTTACTTATTTACTGACCGGCAGCTGGGTACTGGGTGGTTTGATCGCTTTAATTGAGCCTGCCGTAAACACAGTTGCGTATTTCTTTCACGAAAAGGCTTGGGACTATGTTGGCGCCAAACGCTCTGCTTCTGCAGCTGCATCAACAGATGATAGCCACGACCAAGTGCTGAGCGTGTAACATGTATTTGGAGTGGTTAGCGGAATGGGTGACAAAACGAGCCCGCAAGAAACAACAAAACGAGATTTGGTTGCCGTTTTTGGCGCCGGAGGTGGACTCGGCCGAGCCCTTGTCAAAGCGCTCCTAGCCAGCGACACAAATTTAGTCGTGCTGGCAGTGAGTCGGCAGGCGCAGTCCTTCGAGCATGAGCGCCTACGTTGGCACAACTCCAAGCGTATTTTGCGGTGAACGCAAGCCTGCCGACAAGCTTTATAGCCCCGAACTCTCAGCCCAGCGTATAGTGACCGTTATTGCCGCACTAACCCCCGAAAATAGTGGCTCCTTCTACTTTTGGGACGGCGAAAAACTCCCCTATTAACCGCATTAGGGACCGTAGCCGGAATGCCATTCCAGCTACGGTCCCTAATGCCATTCCGGCTACGGGCTACAATGGCGTGCGCAATGCTTGCTGAAAATGCGGATATGCGCCATGCTTAGGAGCTATCCTATACATGAGGGGCTACCCTATACATGAGGGGCTACCCTATACATGAGGGGCTACCCTATACATGAGGGGCTACCCGGAAAACTTTAATAACAAATTGTGGGAACGTTCGAAAATGCCTTATCTTTTAGCTGTTATTTTACCGCCTGTTGCGGTGTTTATGTCTGGTGCGCGCAAGCAAATGTATCTGAGTTTGGTACTGTTTTTACTGGCGCTGTATTTATTGAAAATTGCAGGAACAGGTAATTATCCGGGCGCTTATGCAGCGGGTCCGGTGTTGTGGGTTGCTGCGATTATTCATGCATTTATTTTCACACACCGCAAATTTCAACAGCAGTCTGGTATGCGTCACCCACACCGTGGTTCTTGGAGTCAGTCACAAGGAAAGGACATAGAAGCGAGTGACAAATCGACCAAGGACTAATGCAGTAGGCCAATTTTTCCTGTTTGCAGCGCGGTAAAGTAAATGTAAATCCACCTGCTGCCGGGAAAATAACCAAGTACTCTTTACAATCGTAAAGATTCAATGTGCGGAGGCCCTATGCGTACACACTGGTTAGTTACTGCTAAGCACAATTCTATAAATTTCATGTCGGCAGCTGTTTTAGTTGCCGTTGCTCTCACCTTGAGCGCTTGCTCTGACTCGAATGCAGCGCTGGATGACCAAACCAAAGAAGGCCCACGTCATCGCGTGTTGGTGACCGAAGTCAATGCTCAAACCATCGAGCTTGAGCGCTCGTTCGGCGCTCGTACCGAAGGTTCAATGGTTGCTGAAGTACGCGCCCGTGTGGGTGGTGTACTTGAGCAGCGCCACTTCAATGAAGGTCAGTTCCTCGAGCGTGGCACGGTCATGTTCTCGATTGAAAAGGCACCTTATGAAGTTGATTTGCAAAAAGCTCAGGCCGAGTTAACTAGCGCTGAGGCGGTTTATAATGAAGCCCGTCGCGATTGGGCTCGGGTAGAAAACCTCTTTGTTGACGGTGCAATTAGTGCCCGTGAACGCGACCAAACTCAATCTCGTCTTGAATCGGCTGAAGCCGATGTTGTGTCTGCGAAAGCAACGCTTGAAGAAAGAAAGCTGCGGATGAGTTACACCGAAATTAAGGCTCCCATTAGCGGAGTTGCGAGTCGTGAGTCAATTTCTGCAGGTAACCTTATTCGCGAGAACGACACATTGGCGACTATTGTCGGTCTTGACCCAATCTACGTGCACTTCAATGTCAATGAAAGCGATATTGCCGCGCGTTACTTGTTACAACAAGTAGCGGTGACTAGCGCTCAGGAAGGTGCCGACCAAGGTCCAGAAGCTCGGTTACGTTTTTCGGATGGCCGCGAGCATCCCGTGGCGGGCTACATTGACTATGTCAGCCGGATTGTCGACCGTGAGAGCGGCAGTATTGAAGCCCGGGCGGTCATTCCTAATCCAGATATGACGTTGTTGCCGGGACAGTGGGTGCGAGTGCAGTTACCGAGTATCGAAGTACCATACGCCATCACGGTGCCGCAGCGAGCGATTATTCAGTCTGGTCGCGAATCTATTGTGTATATCGTCGATAACCAAAATATCGTGCAAGTGCGCGAAGTGACGTTAGGTGTCCGCGTTGGTAATGAACAGTTAATTGAACAAGGCCTTGCCAGTGGCGACCGCGTGATCGTTGAAGGCTTGTCGATGTTGCAGCCTGGCACGCAGGTGAATGTGGAGATCGCTGAATGATTGCACGGACGTTTATTGAACGGCCTGTGCTCGCTTCAGTATTGTCCATACTGATTGTTATTGCAGGCCTAATGTCACTGCGGATGTTGCCAATTCAGCAGTATCCGCAAATTGTTCCCCCACAGGTTGTGGTTAGCGCCAGTTATTCCGGAGCAACCGCCGAAGCGGCATCGCAAGCAGTTGCAGCCCCGTTAGAGCTCTATATTAACGGTGTTGAAAATATGCTGTACATGACCTCATCAGCCGACGATAGCGGTGGGGTTAGCATTACGGTGGTGTTCGATGTCGGAACTGACGTTGACCAAGCCGCGATTGATGTCGAAGCGCAGGTGCAACGGGCCTATTCCCGTTTGCCGGAAGAAGTGCAGCGCAATGGTGTGCAAATTCGCAAACAGTCCAGTGCCATTTTGAAAATCGTGTCGTTAAGCTCGCCCGATGGCAGCCGCGACTCACTTTTCCTAAATAATTACGCAACGCTGACAGTCCAAGATGAACTGAGTCGCATTAACGGCGTTGCCCAAGTTACTTTCTTTGGTTCAAAAACCTATTCCATGCGGATTTGGCTACGCCCCGATCAGCTTGCCGATTACGGCTTAACGCCGGCAGACGTGAGCAGTGCGGTACGGGAACAAAATGCCATGTTCGCGGCTGGCCGTTTCGGCGATGCACCAAACCCAAATAACCCACAAGAAATCTCACTGCCGATTGGCACTGAAGGCCGCTTTTCATCAGTGGAGCAATTCGAAGAAATTATCTTACGCAGTGACCCAGGTGGGTCAGTCATCCGCTTGCGCGACGTTGCCCGAGTTGAATTGGGTGCGAGCAACTATGACTTCGACGCCGTACAAAACGGTGAAACAGTCGTGCCTATGGGTATCTTCTTGCGACCCGGAGCAAACGCCCTCGAGGTCTCTGAGGAAGTTGATCGCGTAATGGCGCGCATGAGTCAGGCCTTCCCGACTGGTGTTGATTACTCAATTTCTTTCGATACCACGGATTTTGTGAAAGTCTCAATTCAACAAGTTGTGATCACACTGTTCCAAGCCCTAGTGCTAGTCATGTTAGTGATATACGTGTTCCTACAACGCTGGCGCGCAGCGTTAATACCACTGTTGTCGATTCCGGTGGCGCTGATTGGTGCGTTCGCGGGTATGTATGTTTTCGGTTTCTCCGTGAACTTGCTCACCTTGCTAGCCATGGTGCTGGCGATCGGTATTGTCGTTGATGACGCGATTGTTGTGCTTGAGAACGTCGAACGGCTCATCAAAGAACGCGGTTTAACGCCGAAAGAAGCTGCCATTGAAGCCATGGAAGAAGTGTCGACACCGATTGTGACCATGGTCTTGGTTTTAGCCGCGGTGTTTATACCGGTTGCTTTCCTTGGCGGCCTTGCCGGTGTTATGTATCAGCAGTTTGCTCTAACCATCGCCGTGTCGGTCATTCTTTCGGGCTTTGTCGCCCTCACTTTGTCACCGGCGTTGTGTGCACAAATTCTCAAAGAAAAGCCTTCGGCACCGCCCGTTATTCTGCAAAAGTTTAATGTGCTCTTCGACCGCATGACGCAACGCTACACCGACGGTGTACGCTTTATGCTTAAACGGACTGCCATGGCTAGCGCCATCTTCGTTGCTGTATTGTTATCGGCTTGGGGCGCGTTTAGCCTGTTACCGAGCGGCTTAGTACCAGATGAAGACCAAGGCTATGTGTTGGTGTCCCATCGCCTACCTGAAGGTGCGTCACTCGACCGGACGAGTGCCTTCTCGCTCGACTGGAACGCTGAGCTGCGGGAAATGGACGGGGTCGCAAATACATTAACCTTCATGGGCTATGACATGGTTAATGGCGGCCGCAAGCAAAACGTAGGCGCGAGCTTCGTCACACTAGACCATTGGGACGACCGCAACTTACGGCGCAATAGTTCGCAAGACTTTGCAGAGCAGGTGAATCAAGCTGGGCAAGCCCATGCATTGGCGAATATTAGCGCGTTCAATCCGCCGCCGATTTCTGGCATCTCGACGAGCGGTGGCCTAACTGCTTACTTGGTTGCAATCATGGACGGTGATACCGATAACTTGGTTGCCCGCCTCAACACGGTGATAGAGCAAGCGAATGAACGGCCTGAGTTGCAAAATGTACGAACGACACTGAATCTCGATATTCCTCGCTATACGGCCTATGTCGACCGCGAGCGAGCAAAGTCGATTGGTGTGCCGATTGACAACATCTTCGCCACCATGCGGGCGACGTTTGGTCGCCAGAACATCAACGACTTTAACTATTTAGGTCGTGCTTGGCGTGTTTATATGATGGCGGAGTCGTCCTATCGTGAAGGCCCACATAACTTTGCCGATGTGTTTGTGCGTGCCGGCAGTGGCGATATGATACCCCTCAATGCGGTTGTTCGGGTTGAGCGAACCACAGGTCCTGATGAAGTGCACCGCTACAATAACCGGCCGGCGGCACGAATTCTGGCCGACCCTGCACCAGGTTACTCAAGTGGACAGGCCATGTTAGCCCTTGAAACGATTGTGAATGATCTGGTGAGTGATGACCAAGACTATCAATTGTTCTGGACCGGAGCGTCGCAACAAGAGCGCGCGTCGGGTAATGCTGCTGGGCTTGCGTTTGGCTTTGCGATTCTGATGGTGTTCTTGTTACTCGCGGCACAGTATGAGCGTTGGACACTGCCGATAGCCGTATTAACCGCCATTCCGTTTGCGGTATTTGGTGCAGTTGCTGCAACTTGGGTCACCGGGTTACAAAACAACATCTATTTCCAAGTTGGCTTACTGGTCTTAATCGGTTTGTCAGCAAAGAATGCGATTCTCATTGTTGAGTTCGCAGTGATCAACCGGAAGCGTGGCATGAGTGTGGTGGCCTCCGCATTAACGGCATGCCGTCAGCGCTTCCGACCCATTCTCATGACATCGCTCGCGTTTATTCTCGGGGCGCTCCCCTTGGTGTTTACCTCGGGCGCTGGCGCTGCAGCACGCCAAGCGGTGGGTGTGACGGTAGTGGGTGGTATGCTCGTTGCCACATTTGTGTCGATTTTCTTTATCCCTGTGTTTTATCAGTGGATAGAGAAACGCACATTAGCGCGTACCGTCGCTAAGCGTCGCAAAGAATGAGGTGGGTCAGAATCAGGGCGTCAATTTCAGCGCCATGCTGAGCTTTGTCAGCCTCCATTCGTCGCAAACGCCAGCAATTAAGCTGGCGTTTTTCTTGGTGCGCCAGGCATGGCGCGTAGCGCCTTGACGGGCGCTGTACCTGTACAGGTGGTGCTGGCAGGATGACTTGGAGGTGGAAGTCCTCTGTGAGCCCGGTAAGGGGAATCACTAGCTGAACTG
>JAMCWV010000059.1 GCA_023481025.1 Gammaproteobacteria bacterium | reverse complement strand
TTTGCCATTTACTTTCTAGGCGTCCTTGTGTAGCAACGACTCGTTTGCCGGTGCCTAAGTCATATTTTTCCGGCGATAGATACTTAAACCACGGATGTTGATTTCGTTCTGCTAACCAAAAAAACAGACGCTTCACTTTAACATTCAGGCATACAGTTAGTAGAAGGTCTAATTTGCGGGGCGAAAGATTATATAAGCCTTGGAGTAAGGCGTCGGCGTGCTCAAAACTGACTTGCTTTGGGACACCGCTAAGTACCTCAAAGTATGCCCGCTCAGTGCAAGAGTAAGTGATTTCAGGCAGATCTTTAAACCATTCATGACTACGTAGGCAGCTTTTTTCATCAGCGAAGGAGTCAGGCCAAAGACGCTTTGTTCCGTGCCACTCAAATTGAGCGTCGACCTCTATTTTGCTCAACCATACAGGTAAGGTGGCCGGGGAAAATAGGGCAATTCGAGGCCTTTCTTTGCGATTAGCAAAATGCGAGACACCTTGTAACTCAAGGGCAGACAAGGCGCCAATATGAACTGGTGTGTTGGTCATTTTTTGTAAAGACGCGACGACGCCTTGCCAAGTTGGATGCATGTTGTCGCGATAGTAAACACCGGGAACTGCGACAGTTAAAGCGCCTCGGCGAACCGAGTTGTCGATGTAGTGCAAGCTTAACCCTTGGCCTTGCAACCATTGTTTCGTTGCAACCATGCCAAGCGGGAGTATTGCTTTGAGCACTTTGTCGGCTTCATGATTAAACATATTCGGTTCTCTTGGTTTACAAAGTTACTTATACACGTTAATTATTGACGTGAATTTAGATATTGTCAAACCGAAAGTTTAGGTTTATAAAATATCTATATACGGCAATAATCAACGTGCTCTACGGTTTTTGCAAACCAAGCTAGAACTTAATTCAGGCCTTTACTCTCAGTATTCACCACGCGGCGCGCGACGAACGTCACATGAATATGCTTGTTGTCGTTGCCCCAGCGACACTCGCTCGGACGTTGCATGTTGTCACACCACGTTGGCTCGCCAAGAATCGCTTGCACTTCGCTATAGTGCATGCCGACCGACAGTAAATTGTAATTGGTGCGGGTGACTTTTGGGTCACTACACGCAGTGAGTAGCAAGATACCTGCTGCGACAGTTAATGTCGCAAGAACACTTCTTCGCTTGAACATACAAACCTCCTAACGAGGCAAGTCGATCTGCTGTTGGTCGAGTTGCTCTTTGGTTTTACCATGGGGTTGCGGACGGCGTGTCTCTGGGTCGATGTGAACAAAAACAATATCGTCTGCAGTACAAATATTCTGCTTTGTGCCTTTATTGCGTACCACACAGGTCACAGTTAACGAACTTCTGCCAACCGCTTTCGTTGCCAAACCAAATTCCACCACGTCCCCCTGAAACGCTGACGCGTCAAAGGTAATTTCACCAATATGCTTGGTAACCAAGCTTTTTTGGTCAAGCTGGCAACTGGCATAAATGTAAGCCTCTTCGTCGATCCATTCGAGAATTCGGCCACCAAACAGCGAGTCAGCAAAATTAAGGTCGTTAGGCATGACCAAGCGACGAGACAGAAAGCGCATAGAAACTCCTTTGCATGTGTTGAGATGACTGATTTCAGTATAACGGAAATTTTTCAAAACCCTAGTCGCAACGGCTGTAAATCAAACAAAAAACGCCCGTAGAACCAATGCTCTACGGGCGTCCTTTTTTCAATGGCGGTTAACGCCGCGGCTCATTCACTTAGAACGATGCGCGGAAACCGATACCGAAGTTACGGCCTGGGAGTGGCGCGTAGTCACGAATGAACGAGCTATGTGCGTAGCCAAGTTCGTTGGTGATGTTGTCGACTTTGAAGTAAATCGCAAAGTCTTGGCCGCCCATGTAGCCTGGGTAGTAGTTCATACGCAGGCCGAGTAAGCCGAAACCGTCGGTGCTGTGCTCGTTTTCTGCTGTGCGGTTTTGCGCTAAGTAGTGGACGTAGTCGAGCGTTGCGTCCCACTTTTGCTGCGTGTACGTGCCGCTTAAACCAACGCGTTGGGCTGGAATGCGTGGCACGTTACCGCCGCTGCTGAATACTGCACGGGTGTAGTCTGAGAAACCGTTCAGTTTCCAGCTTTCGTTAAACACGTAACGACCTGAGATTTCGTAGCCGTACAACTCAGCACCACGCTGACGGTATTGATAGACCGGCAAGTTGTCGATGTTGTGGGCGTGGTCATCGTGGCCGTGATCGTCGTGGAATAGCTCGGCGTCTAAGTCGCCTTTCATTAACCCAGTGTTGTGCAAGTAGATGAAATTGTTCACGCGGTTAAAGAACAAGTTGGTGTCTAAATGCCACTTGTCGCCTTCAAAGTGCATGCCGAAATCAAGGTTCATTGAACGCTCTTTTTCTAACGCACGCTCAGCGGCAGCTAAGGTGTAATGATACCCACCGTGATCATGCTCATGATCATGGAAGTTATCGTTGTGCTCAATGGTGTACACACCACCAATTTCGTAGTTACGCGTGGCGAAGTGTGGGCCGTTGGAGAACAGTTCGTTGGCGTGCGGTGCACGTTCGCTGTAGCTCACGCTTGAAGACAACTTCAAGCTTGGCGCGACTTGCCAGTTGAGGCCGGTTGATAGGCTCATTGGCGTGTACTCTAAGTCTTCAAAACCATGGCTATGCAGTTCGACAGTTTCGATACGGCCGCCCAGTTCCCAGCTCATACCTTGTTGGATTTCACGCTCACCAATCCAGAACACGCCCATAAGGTCGGTTTCTGTGTGTGGAGTGTACGCTTCAAAGCCGAACGAGTCGTAGTCTTGGTGGCTATACTGCAAGCCTAACGCACCACGCCAGCCCGCAATTGGGGTGTGACGTGCGATAACGCGCAGTTCAGTTTGCTCAAGGTTAAAGCCGGTTTCAACGAAGCCGTCTTCGATTTCTTCGTGGGTTAACTCGGTGTAACCGAAGTTGAATTCAAGACGCTCAACGCCACGGAACGGGTTGATTAAACCACTGATGGCTTGGAAGCGGTCTTGACGCATGCGGGCAAAGATTTCGTCATCGTGGTCATCGTGACCATTGTCGTCGTGACCATCTGAGTGACCCGGTAAACCGTAGTCACGCTCTAAACGGCCAAACGAGACACCGGCAAAACCGTTGTCAAAGAAGACGCTGGCGCCAATGGTTGCACCTTGGTCGTCGGTAAAGCTGTTGTCGATGCGACGTGCGTATTCGCTGCCGTGATCATCGTGATGGTCATTAGCATGATCATGTGAATGGTCGTGCGAGTGGCCGTGATCGTCATGGTCGTCATGATGCTCACCACCTGGTACAAAGCGCGGTACACGGTAGTCGTTGGCGCGACGTTTGAAACCGTCTAAATGCCACGCAAAGCGGCCGTTACCGGCGTTTAATTCAAAGCTGCCGCTGCGCTCGGTGGCAACACTGTTGTAGCGTAAGGTGTAGGCACCTTCAATGCCGTCGATTGGCTGGCGAGGCACACGGTTGTCAACGACGTTGACGACACCGCCGCTGGCGCCGCTACCGAATAATAGGGTGGCAGGGCCGCGCAGGACTTCGATTTGACGTGCGGTGCTGGCTTCGGTTGAAACCGCATGGTCAGGGCCACCGCGAGAAATGTCGGCCACGTCTAAACCGTTCTGGACGATTTTTACGCGAGGGCCTTCAAGACCACGAATAATTGGGCTACTTGCGGTTGGGCTGAAATAAGTGGCTTGCACACCCGGTAAGTTGCGCAGGGTTTCACCAAGGGTTGCCGCTTCTGATTTGCGTAATTCGTCGCCATAAAGAACGTACACTGGCTGCGCGGTTTCAAGCGCGGTTTTTTCCAGTGGTGACGCGGTGACTACAATTCGCTCGTAGCTTTTTTCGGTGCTGGCGTCAGGCTGGTCGGCGAAGGCCAAAGAGGGCACTAAAATTGCTGAAACAGCTAAAGCAATAGACGTTGGCTTAAACATAATCGGGACTGCGCTCCGTATTTTTAGTTTATAGAGTTTTCGTGCCGAGACACGCTATCTGATACTTATGATGTAATAATATAACATTACAGTCAAGCGAGATGTCGTGCAAGCAGTGCTCACGGTGTCTGCGATTAACGGTAATTAAACTGCGATAACTTTGCGGTGAGTGGGTTATTTTGTAGGCAAGACTGATATACTCTAGGGCTTGGAAGGCCTTCTTATTTCTCTGACTTGGATAATAACAATGAAACAAACACCTCGTCTGCAGCGTTTGCCTGCGAGCAATCATGCGAAATTTACGTTGAGCTCAGCGGCGCTGTTAGCACTTGCTTTGAGCGCCTGTTCACCGGCTCCGGTTGAGCAAGTAAGTACCTACACTCCACCTCAGGCCAATGAAAATGCGGTAAAAGCGCATCTTGAGTTTTTGGCGAGCGACCTGTTAGAAGGGCGAGACACTGGTGCGCGTGGGCATGAAATTGCTTCTGCTTATATTGCTGGTCAGTTTACCGCGTTGGGCTTAGAGCCGGCCGGAACCGACGGTTATTATCAGCGCATTACGTTCCGCAGTGCACGGTTAACTGAAACGCAGCCGACTTTTGTGTTGCATACCGACTCAGGCGATCACACGTTAGAGTACCGCAAGCATTTTTCAACCGGCGCAAGTGTGTCCCATGAGCTGGCGGAAGTTAGCGCGCCTTTAGTCTTCGCGGGTTACGGCGTGGTGTCGGAAGCGTTTGGCATTGACGACTACGCGGGTGTCGATGTGAACGGCAAAATCGTGATTACTTTAAGCGGCGGTACTGAAGGGTTACCGAGCGAAGAAGCGGCGCACCTTGGTGCTCAGAAGTCGCGTAATGCGGTTGAGCGTGGTGCGGTGGGCGTGATTACTCTGCACACGCCAGCGATGGAACAAATTCGTCCGTTTGAGCGTTCCGTGTTGTTTGGTGGCGGTCCGCGCATGCGTTGGTTGTCGCCAGAGGGGCAGGTGACCGAAGAGTTCAGCCAAATTGTTGGGAGTGCTTATGTGGACTACAACGCGGCTGCACCGGCGTTTGCCAACGCGCCATATAGCTTAGACGATATTTTTGCTGCATTAGAAGCGGGTGAGCGTCCGGTTGCATTTGAGCTGTCGGCCTCGGCGAGTTTAATGCGTGAGTCGCGCTTTGAAGAGATTACCAGCCCGAACGTGATTGGTATGATTGAAGGTTCAGACCCAGAGCTCAAACATGAGTACGTGATTTACACGGCGCATTCGGACCACACCGGTTTAGCCCGTGACTTCAGTACGACCTCTGCGGTGAACAATGGTGCACTGGACAATGCTGCTGGTGTTGCCGTGTTAATTGAAACTGCGCGCATGTACGCAGAAGCTGCAGCAGCTGGCCATGGCCCGCGTCGTTCGATTCTGTTTGCAGCAGTGACCGCGGAAGAGCGCGGTTTGTTGGGCGCGGATTACTTCGCTCACCATCCGACCGTGCCGTTGGAGCAAATTGTTGCCAACGTGAACCTAGACATGCCGGTGTTGCTGTATCCGTTTGCGGATGTGGTGGCGTTTGGTGCGGACCATTCGTCTTTAGGTGCGGTTGTCGCGCGTGCTGCTGGCCAGTTTGATATTGCGTTAAGCCCAGACCCAATGCCTGAGCAAGCAATTTTCACCCGTTCTGATCACTACACTTTAGTGCGTCAGGGCGTTCCTGCGGTGTTTTTGATGACGGGTTTTACGTCGCAAGATCCAGACCAAGACGGCGGTGAAATTTGGGGTGAGTTCTTTGCCAACCATTACCACCGTCCGAGTGACGATCTGCCAAGCTTGATGGAAAACTTTGGTGGCATTCGTTATGACTTCGGAGCGTTGTTTACCGACATTAACTTCGCGATTGGTATGGAAATTGCCAACGATGACCAAGCCCCGTATTGGTTGAGCGACAGCTATTTCGGAAAGATTTTCCGTGGTGATGCGACGTTTGCAAACTAAGCAATAGGAAACCGTGAATGACTGAATTTCAGCTTGCCGCAGCACTGAACAACGACTGTTTTGTGGTGGGTGACTTGCCGCTCTGCCGAGTGTTGCTGATGAATGACCGCCAATATCCGTGGTTTATTCTGGTGCCTCGGCGGGCTGATCTTCGGGAAGTGTTTCAAATGAGTGTCGCCGACCAACACCAGTTCCTAAAGGAGTCGAGTTGGTTGGGTGAGCGCTTAATGCAGCATTTTCATGGTGACAAATTGAATGTGGCGGCACTGGGCAATATGGTGCCGCAACTGCATGTGCATCATGTGGTGCGTTTTCAGCACGACGTGGCGTGGCCGAAGCCGGTGTGGGGTGCAAGCCCGGCGGTGGCGTATGCGGCCGATGAGGCTGACGCACTGATTGCCACCGTGGGTGGTTGGTTACACGAATTTGCTAGCGTTTAAGTAGACGCTAGCGTTTAAGAGGACGCTAGCGCGTCGGTAATTTCCTCAAGGATTTGGGTGCACCAAGTGGCGATGCGTTCGTCCGAGAGTTCGTACTGTTGATCTTCGTCGAGCGCTAAGCCGACAAACTGGCTGCGGTCTGCAGTCAATGCCTTCGATTCCATAAAGTCATAGCCTTCGTTTGGCCAATAGCCAATGCGGCGAATCGTTTGGTCTGGATCGATTTGCTGAATCGCTTCGTCGAGCATGCCGAGGGCGTCTTGGAACCATTCGCTATAGCCGATTTGGTCGCCCATCCCGAACAAGGCAATGGTTTTGTGACGCAGGTCGAGGTTGGCGATTTCTGGCCAACGGCTTTCCCAGTCTTCTTGAATTTCACCAAAATCCCAGGTGCTCAACCCAAAAATAAGCAGGTCGTAAGACTCAGCTAACGCTAGCGGGGTGTCTTTAATGTTGTGCAATTCGACAATTTCCGGTCCGATAAAGTCGCGTATTTTTTCGGCCGCAATTTCGGTAAAACAGGTGGTAGACCCGTAAAACAAACCAATTCGAAAGTCAGACATTGAATGTACCATATGGAATCGAAGGCAAATGTGCGGGCAAGAATAGCAGAAATTAGGCCGTGGCGCAGCTGTTGCTGTGGGGATTGTGTCGCGATCAAAAAGCATGAGATTCGTGGCGATTTCAAGTACACTGGCGCGCTGAAAATCTCAATGTTTTAACCCAAATTTGAAAGGGGATGTGCATGTCGAAGGAGTCTGCAGTATCGATTATTGCTTATGCGGAGCAGCTTGAGCCGGTGTTTGATCACGCGGTAGAAACCGGTAGCGACGACGAGCTCTTTGCGAGTGGTTATTTGCGCGGGCATTTTGATTTGATTGTGGCCCAATGTGATATGGCTGGTGAACACGATCCCGCTCAGTTCTGGGCACAGCTCGATGCTGCCCTCGAACGCAGCAAAGACGAACTCAACCCACAAGATCGCGCCCATGTGCAAAATATGCTGGCGCGCTTACAGGCCGCGGTTTAGTTCTAATATTTCAGTTTTTATTATGATCTAATCGAAATAAACCTGACATACTTGCTTCTGTACAGCTTGTATTTATTGACCTATAATAACAATACATTGTTACTTTATGTCAGGTTTTCTAGTATGTCTATTGCCGCACAAGTTGAAGCTCGAATTGCTCGTATGAGAAAAGGCGTGCCTTTTCCTATCGAGAGTTTCTTTGAGTTAGGTACGGAAAGTGCCGTTCAAAAAGCGTTTAGCCGATTGGCAAAGGCGGGTGAGATTGTGCGTGTGTCAAAGGGCTTTTACGTACGCCCTAAATTAATCGACAGTTTACCTGGCGCGAAAGTCATGCCTAGCCCTGAAGAGGTTGCTCAGGCTTGGGCGCGCGCTCATGGCTACAAGCTTGTTGCGCAAGGTTTTGAAGCAGCTTATCGACTTGGGTTGCAGACACAAGCCCCAGTTCGAACTATCTATTGGACGAATGGCCCTTCGCGTGAATTTAAAGTCGGTCATGCCGTTGTTCAGGTGAAACACGTTGCGGCCAGTAAACTTAAGTGGCCAAATCAACCTGAAGGTCTCATTCTGCGAAGTTTGTCGGTCATGGAGCCGGAGCACTTCAAGCCTGAACTATTTCGCAAGGTATTTAAACGCTTATCACTGAATGGCTCAGAGAAAGCGCGTGTTCTTAAAAATCTAAAGTATTCGACACTGAATGCTCAATGGCGCGAGAAATTAGCTCAGGTTGAAAGTGTGTCAATGTGACGGACATATTTGAGTATTACAAAACCGATGCTAAACGAGCCGATTTAGCACAAATCCTAAATTTTGCTGCCCAAGAATCTGTTCAAGGGTTAGGCTCTAATTTTCTAGAGAAAGATATTTGGGTTACAGAAATACTTCGGATGTTATACGAAGAAGACCTCTTAGATGGTCATGATGTAGCGTTTAAAGGTGGCACGGCGCTAAGTAAATGCTTCAACTCCATTGAACGATTTTCTGAGGATATCGATTTATCAATCCATTGGGCAGACTTGGCAAGAGTCGATGACGAAGCTATAACTTGGAAGCAAACAACTAAAAGTCGGAATCAACGGGATAGATTTAGACGTGACCAAAGAGAGCGTTTAGAAATATGGGCAAATGATTTCGTTCGTCGATTAAATAATCGGTTATCAGACTACGGTATTGCTGGGCTTAAAGCTGAGATAGAAGAGGGCTCTGGTGGTGAGAAAATAAATATTTATTTTCCGCATGTTGCATACACGAGTGAGTCTTACCAACTTGAACACGTCTTGCTTGAGTTTGGTGGTCGGAATCGAGGGCGTCCCACGATTTCGAAATCGGTCACAACGTATCTCTCGGATATCGATGTAGTTGCGAAATCACTCACATTGCCCCGCGCTAACGTGGAAGCATTTCATCCAGACTACATTATCTGGGAAAAGCTGACGGCTCTGCACCAATTCTGTACCCAAGAAAATCGGCTTGATACTGTTCGGCTCTCAAGACATTGGTATGATGTCGATTGCATTTTGACCAATCTAGAAGAAGGTAACTACCAAAACGTTGAAGCTCTTGAGGATGTTGTATCCATGAAATCGGCAAGGTGGCCGGCTCGAGGCGTTTCGTTTGAAGCTATTCTTTCTGGCGGTTTGGTGTTAATTCCACCAGGCGATTTGCTTGCGGCAGTCGCGAGAGATTATGAGCAGTCCGTCAATGGCGGAATGTTCTTTGCAGTTCCAGATAGCTTTTCTGAAATTATTGAGCGGCTAACCGAACGCCAACAACAAATAAATGACTTTCTGAGTCAACGACGCTAGCTAAGGTTTAACGGATCTTGTTTGCGCTGAATGGCTTTTTGTACAAAGCGGTCGGCGGCAAGTGCAGCGGCGAGCGAGCCTAAGAGTGGGCTTGGGCGCTGCATGATCTGGCTCGCTAATGCTTCTGCACACAGGGGTGCGCTGGTAAACCCGCGTGCTCCAAGTCCACTGAGTACCCATAAGTTCTGATGGTGATTGGCGACAGTCGGCGCGCCTTGTTGCGTTCGTATGTGCGGAACTTGGCCGATGACCGGTAAATGATCTGGCGTGGTGGCGCGGACACTGGCGCGGCTGGCGAGAATGGCGCTGGCATGCACTTGGTAGCCGAGTTCGTCGGCCAGTTGTTGTAAGTTGGCGGTATCGTCGGCAGCTAAGTATTCGTTGCTGCTGCGAGTTTTGTCGAAGGTCGCGCCGATGCACAAGCTGCCAGACTGTGTTGGCGGTGTTAGGTAGCCTTTATGGCACACCACGGTTTTTAGGTTGGCAAGCTCCCAGTCGGGTTGTACCTGTAGTTGTGTGATTTGACCGCGCACCGGACGTATGGGAATGGTTTTTTGTGGTAACAGTTCACTGAGCTCAGCACCGTTGGCGAGCACGAGTTGGTTAAACGGATAGATTGCGCCTGAGCTGGTTGTCACGCGCCAGTTTGCTTCCTCTTTTTCTATTGCGACAACCTGTGTCGCAGATATCACCTCTGTTTTAAAACCACGTTCTGCGCGATAGGCCATGGCTTTGTCGGCAAGTGTTGCGACAACTTGTGTCGGTTGCACCCAGCCGGCGTTGGGGTAATACAGCGCTGGTGCAGGCAAGGAGATACCTGCAATGCGGCTTGCTTGTTGTTGCGTGACGGCTTGCACTAACGGCGCTGGGTAGGCGTCGAGCACTAGCAGTTTACGAATGCGACGGCTTGCGTCGCTGCCTGTTGCTAATTCGAGCACACCAGTCAACGACACGGATTCTGGCGCAAGGCTTTGATATAAACGCTGTGCATATAAAAAAGCATGGCTGTAGAACTCGCTGGTGCGTGTCCAGTTGGCTTGTAAGAGCGGATACACTGCCCCTTGAGGATTGCCGGAAGCGCCGCTCGCCCAGCCCTTGCTTGGCGGCAATAGCGTAATGGCGCCGGGGTGGTCGCGTAGAGCC
>JAMCWV010000159.1 GCA_023481025.1 Gammaproteobacteria bacterium | reverse complement strand
CTGCGCCCTACCCCTACCATTCTCGCAGCGCAAGTTTGCTGCTTGATTTAGCCGAATTGCGCCAGTCGCCGCGACAGATTGTAAGCTCCCGTTTTGTTGAGCACTTGGTTCATTTACCGGAACGGCGAAAAGAGTTGGCCGCATTTGCAACCTTGTATGTTATTGAGGGATCGACCAATGGCGGTGAAATTATAAGTCAACGTTTACAACGCACTAATCCGCAGCTCAACGCCCATTTTTTTAATCTTTGGCAACAACAACCAAGCGGCTGGCAAGCATGGCGCCAATGGAGTGCCGAGATTGAACAAAAAATTGATCTCAATCAGTTGAAAAATAGCGATTTAGATTTCATTATTACGCACGCTAATGCCACCTTTAGTGAGCTGATGCATATATTTCAAAGTGAGAAAATCTAATCACTGAATTGCGTCAATCACCTCATAGGACATGTCGAATGAGCCAAGGAACTAGTGCCCAAATCGATAGAGAGCTCGGAGCTCTCATTGATGCGTGTGAGAAAGAGCCGATCCATATTCCACAGTCGATTCAGTCGTTCGGTGTCCTTGTTGTTTTGTCTCAAGATTGTAGTGAGTGGGTTGCGCACAGCGAAAATGTGGCGACATTTTTCCCCCACCTCGCCGATATCGACATCTTTGCTGCCCGTCCCGCTGAGGCTTTGCCCGCTCCATTAATCGCCGACCTCGACAATGCGAATCAAAGTCAGCAACATACCATTTGGTCAATTATTGATGATCGCAGCTACTTTGCTTGGCTACAAAACGGACAGTGGGTAATTGAGGTCGAAGCCTATTGCTCGGACAGTCACAATTGGTTCGATCTTGAATTACAAAAAGGTCTCGACCGCATTAAGTCATGTTTTACCCATCAAAGCTTGATTCAAGCGTTGACAACCATTACACAGGCTTACACCGGCTATGACCGCGTTATGCTTTATCGCTTCGATGAAGACTGGCATGGTGAAGTGATCGCTGAGAGTGTCCGGGGATCGTTACAGTCCATGTTGCATCACCACTTTCCAGCCAGTGATATTCCACCGCAGGCGCGCGCCATGTATCACCACAATCCGGTACGCATGATTCCCAACAGTCACGATCAACCGGTGCCATTATTAATGCGTTCAAAACACGCCGAGCCGGTCAATTTAAGTCGTGGTAGCTTACGGGCAGTTTCACCGTTACACATGCAGTACTTGCGTAATTTAGGGGTAGCCGCATCGACTTCAATCGCCCTTTTTGAAGACGATAAATTATGGGGTATTCTCGCGTGTCATCATAGTGAGCCACGCGTGATACAGCCGCGCCAGCGTATGCTGTTATTGCGACTCATCGAGTTTGCCGCCGAACGACTGTGGTTAATCCATTCCCGCCAAGTCGAACGTTACATGCGCCGTCTCCACGATGCTCGCGCCGCACTGGCAGAGTCTTCGACAGTCACCTCTTCACCACACGACTTAGTACAAGAACATGCTGAATATTGGCTCGAGCTGCTGCGTTCTGACGGCCTAAGTTATTTACGAGGGGAGCGCTTAACAAGCATGGGTGAAGTTCCATCGCATCGAGAGATCACCGCGATAGTAAAATGGTTAGAGCAGAATAATGGCCACCAACTATTCTGGCATACGAATGAAATTCAGGAACATATGCCAGATGTCCTCAAACCCGATTCTCCGTTCGCGGGCATCCTCGCGATCCCACTGAAAATGGAAGCAGATACGTTTTCTTACCTGATTCTGTTTCGCAAAGAAAAACGCTTGACCCGAAAATGGGCGGGTACGCCAGAGAAGATGCAAGTGGAAACTAAATCCGGCACCATGCTTGGGCCGCGCAAATCCTTCGGTCTCTGGGAAGAAGAAGTGCGGGGTAAAAGTCTTCCTTGGCGCAGCGCTCAACTTTATGCTGCCCGCGATATTGCCCGTGATCTCCTTATTGTTGCCGATGCCATGCAATTGAGTATTTTGAACGAACGTCTGGAGAAACTAGCGAGCTTCGACGACTTAACGGGTGTGTTGAATCGCCGCCGCTTAGAAGAACAACTGAGTACCTCATTGAATACTGCTATCCGCTACCAACGTAGTTTCGGTGTGCTGCTGCTCGATCTCGACCTGTTCAAGAACATCAATGACAATTATGGTCATCACGTCGGGGACGAAGTACTGATCAAGGTTTGTGACATCATTAAAAGCACCCTAAGAGAAACCGATGTTTTCGGTCGTTGGGGTGGTGAAGAGTTTATGATTATCGCACCTGAAACGAGTTATCCCGATACAGTTAATTTAGCAGAGCGTGTGTGTGCTGCGGTGGCCAATACTGATTGGCAGGAGCTCCCTGCTGTGACAGTCAGTATTGGCATTGCTCACTATGAGGACGATAACAAGTGGGATGCTATTTTTGAACGGGCCGACAAAGCGCTTTATCGAGCAAAGGCGAATGGCCGCAACCGCTGCGAAAGTAAACTTAGAATCCGATCTTAATTCGTTAAACGATCAAAAAGGTCAGCTGTTTTGCTGACCTTTTTTGTTCGCCGTGGGATTTACCAAAGCATGGGTTTGGCAACTGCTAAATGGAAAATAAACAGAAGTTGCGCCACCGCCAACACTGCAGCAATCACCCGTACTTGTTTCGGACGCTTTAGATTCATCGCAAAGACACCCGCGATGATGTAACCGAACAACAAGACAATTTTCATCACCAACCACGGCAAACCAAATACCGGCAAATTAGCTAAGGCAATTAAGCTGACTGCCATCAGCAGTAAAATTGTGTCGTTTACATGGGGTAACCAACGCAATGGTGTTTGCCGCCAGCCGGTCTTTCCCAGCACATCAAGAACGAGCCGCAAAATAAATAAGAATGCGGTGATATAAGCCGTGAGCATGTGCACATGCTTAATGGGTAGATACATTTCCATTTGAGTTTCTCTCTTTTCACACTAAGTGATGGAAGGACATGAGCAAGCAGAATAACCGCAACCCGTATCACAACGCAATCGCTTCTGCGGATTACCAGTATAGCTGTGGCTCTCTGGTTTTGTTGGGGTAATTACTTACCTCTTAAGGGTTAGCTACGCACCAAGGCAGTTCAAAATTATCGATAGAGTTTAAACTTTAACTATTTAAAAACAATTACTTAATAAAATGAAATTCATTCATACTTAAGACCCAATGCCATTCGATCTTGTGGCAGATCAATGCCCGACGTCAGCAAAATCAGTATACTCTTCGTTCGATAGACGTATAGGTAGGACTGGTTATGACAAACTTTCGTTGGGATCCTGAGCTCATCGCCCGCTATAACATTAATGGGCCACGCTACACTTCATACCCAACCGCTTTGGCACTGAGCTCACCATTTGCTCATGAGCGCGTTATTTCTGCGCTAGCCGCGGATGACCGCACGTTAAGTGTGTATATACACTTACCGTTCTGTCACAAGCTTTGTTATTACTGCGGCTGCAATAAAGTCATTACCCGTCATCAAGGGAAAGCAGACACCTACTTAGATGCACTTGAAAATGAAATGAAGCTGTATCAACCCTTGCTGAAAACCCGCAAGCTTGGACCATTACATTTAGGTGGGGGTACGCCGACCTTTCTCACCGAAGAACAGCTAACGCGGCTGATGGACATGCTAAAAAACCATCTTGGTTTAGTCGCCGATGGTGAGCATGAAATCAGTATTGAAATTGACCCACGCAGCTGCTCGCTGGAAAAATTAAAGCATTTGCGAACGCTCGGCTTTAACCGTGTAAGTTACGGTGTGCAGGACTTCGATAGTACGGTTCAAATTGCCATCAACCGCGTGCAAGACGATGAAATGATCGAAACGCTGGTACACAAATCACGCGAATATGGTTTTGACTCGATTAACCTTGATCTGATTTATGGCTTACCACACCAGCATCCCGAGAGCTTTCAACGCTCGCTCGATAAGGTCGTTGAATTAAATCCGGACCGGATCTCCCTGTTTAGTTATGCACATTTGCCCGCTCGGTTTGCTGCACAACGCAAACTTGATAAAGGTGCATTGCCCAGCCCAGAAATGAAACTGCAACTTCTTGAGATGGGGATTCGCACTTTCACGGCCGCGGGCTATCAGTTTATCGGCATGGACCACTTCGCTCGTGCCGACGACGAGCTCGCGAAAAAACAGCGTGAAGGGAAGTTACAACGTAACTTCCAAGGGTATACAACCCATGGTTCCGATGCGTTACTTGGTTTAGGGGTTTCCTCGATTAGCCAAATTAACGGTGTTATTTGGCAAAACGAAAAAGACTTGCCCGACTATTATCAAGCGATCGAAGTCAATCAGTTACCAGTAATAAAAGGCGTCAGCTTAACCCACGACGATCAAATCCGCGCCGATCTGATTGCCGAGGTCATTTGTCACTTCCGACTCGACATCAAACAATTTGAAAGTAAGTGGTCACTTACATTTAAGGACTATTTCGCCGATAGTTTCCCCCGACTGGCGCCCTTTACCACGGATGGCTTAGTCTCACTCACCGACAATGAACTCGTCGTGACCGATCTTGGCCGACTATGGGTGCGCAGCATTTGCAGCACGTTTGACGCCTATTTACTCGACGGTCAACAAAGTTACTCAAAGGTCGTTTAAGTCGCGAGACGAAAAAAAGGGCTGCAATGCAGCCCTTCCTGTCGGTGTTATTGCGACGAAGCCCCCTACTGACATCCGCCACAGCAACGACCGGCAAGTTGCTCTTCCGGTACAAATAGTACACGGCTTTCTAATTCAATATGCTCACGCAAATCCTGCACTAACTCAGCAAGTAAGTCATACAAGGCCGTCCATGTGCCACACGCACCCACTGGCAAGGTTAAATTATTGGTTATTTTTTCGATGTGCTGTAACGCTAACTCATGTTCATCATGCTCGCTTTCCATGACCATAATCGGCCCTTGTGGATAGCTGGCCGTTGACAGCATTGGGAACAGGATTTGCTCTTCCTTCATCATATGGCTTTCCAGTTCCTGAAACATGTCGCTTAAATGCTCAGCAAGCCCCTCTGGACAATTCGGATCACCCGCATGAGCCTGCTCCACCCGCCGTGCAAGTTGAATTGCTTGCGGAAGCTGCTCGCGGTGCAACGCATGGTAGCGCTCGAGAATGAATTCAATCAGTTCGTTGTTATCGGCTTTTTGCCATTGGTGTAATGAGCGACTCATGAGTGACTGGGTAGCGGCGGAAAACTGCATAGAAAACTCCTCGGTTCAACCTAAATAAATTTAAAGAAAGCTTATTCAGATGCTTTGCAAGGCACGTGCCAGTTTGAAAGTTATCCACAGCAATGAGCGCCGACGTATCATTTAATCAGGTCAACTCGGAAGAGGTACTCCTTGCGAGGAATACAGGAAAACACCGGCCCATGGTACCTTTCACCCATGTTGTTCTGGGTACTATTTACCTCGCCAAGGTTGAAAACACCATGATCCAATCAAGTCTTCTTGCCGACCTCGTCACCAATCAGCCAGGTCCGGTGCGCTTACAAAAATTAGTCAGTACCCTGAAAAGCTATTTTGCCTGTGGTGCCGTGGTATTACTTCGCAAGGAAGACGATACGCTCACGCCGGTGGCGAATCATGGCTTGGTGAAAGAAGCTTTTGGCCGCCACTTCGAACTTGCCAAACATCCGCGTTTAGCCATGCTTTGTTCCGCACGCCAAGCAATTCGCTTTGAACCGGATAGTCCACTTCCAGACCCGTACGACGGCTTAATCGAAGCACTACCCGGTGAGCAATTGGCCGTTCACGACTGCATGGGCATGCCATTATTTATCGAAGGTGAAACTTGGGGAGTTGTCACACTCGACGCCCTAACACCAGGTACCTTTAATGAAAGTCATCGGGTGGAGCTGCAAAGTTGCGCCATCGTCATGGAAGCCATGCTGCGTATGACTCGCCTCGAGCAGGACAACAAAGCACTACGCCAAGGTCGTCAAGATGAAGCGCAAATGGAACGAAAGCTCCAAGCAGAAGCGGGAATCATCGGCCATAGCCAGGAAATGACCTCGGTATTGGACGAGCTCAATGTCGTCGCTGACTCAGAGCTGCCGGTCTTGTTACTGGGCGAAACCGGAACAGGTAAAGAGCTTTTTGCTCGCCGACTGCACGCGTTGTCTCCGCGAGCAAAGAAGCCTATGGTTTACGTCAATTGCGCGGCGTTGCCAGAAACCTTGGCCGAGAGTGAGCTATTTGGTCATGCCAAAGGCGCGTTTTCGGGCGCTGCCAGTGAGCGACAAGGCCGTTTTGAAAGCGCCGACGGCGGCACTATATTTCTCGATGAAGTTGGCGAATTGCCACTAAATATCCAAGCGAAATTGTTACGTGTCTTGCAAAATGGCGAGGTGCAGCGCCTCGGCACGGATAAAACACGGCATGTCGACGTGCGGATTGTTGCCGCCACCAATCGCAAGCTACGCGAACAAGTCAAAAGCGGTGAGTTTCGGGCCGATCTTTATCATCGACTTTCGGTTTACCCACTGCATATTCCGCCATTGCGTGATCGTGGCAACGATATACTATTACTCGCTGGATTTTTCCTCGAACAAAATCGCACGCGGCTCGGTTTTCGTAGCTTACGGATCGCTGAATCCTCCGAGGCTCTGTTATTAAATTACCCATGGCCCGGCAATGTTCGTGAACTTGAACATGTCATTAGTCGGGCGGCAATCAAAGCACTGAGCCGCGGCGTCGTCCGCTCCGATATTGTCACCCTCACCCCAGACTGTTTTGATGGACTCGGCACAGCGCCGTCCGCACTCATCCCTGAAGAGCTGCCGCAAGCTGAATCAGGTAAAGAGTTACCAAATCTTAAGTTAGCCGTCGAGCAAACTCAGCGTTCACTCATTCGTCAGGCCCTGCATCGCACCGACCAGTCGTGGGCACAGGCGGCGCGACTACTCGGAATTGACGCGAGTAACCTGCATAAGCTGGCGACACGCCTTGGTCTCAAGGAGAACACTCGCACTTCCGCAGCTAGCAAAGAAGGAAGCGCATGATCCTACTGCGACGATTTCTCTGGCGCTTATTGGCCATTGTCTCCTTAAAGTTGGCCGTGCTCGGGATCCCCTTACCGGGATTACCAACCGTACCCTTTGTGCTGTTAGCTGCTTGGGCCGCCGGTAAGGGCTGGCCTGAGCTCGAAGACTGGTTACTCAGGCATCCACGCTATGGGCCGAGTATTCTCGCTTGGCGTCGCGAAGGAGCAATCTCGCGGAAAGCGAAATGGATCGCGACTGGGATGATGACTCTAAGTCTTATCCTGTTGTTTGGGTCACCGGCACCCGCACTGTTGAAATACCTATTGCCACCTTTTCTCGCTGCAGTTGCCTTCTGGCTTTGGCGTCGTCCCGAGCCTGTGGCACAATCAAGTTCGATGAATCTCGAATAAGTCTTGGAGTCTTTATGTCGAAACCCATTCAGCCCATGTCTGACCAACAGGCGTTGCGTTATTCGCGCCATGTCATGTTGCCGACCCTTGACTTCGCTGGACAAGAACGCATTCTCGCCGCTCGCGTCGCAATCGTCGGCATGGGTGGTCTCGGCTGTGCCGTTGCACCGTATTTAGCGGGAAGCGGTGTCGGCGAATTGATTCTCATCGATAACGATCGTATCGAACGCAGTAACTTGCAGCGTCAAATTCTTTTTCGTGAAGGCAATATTGGTGATTATAAGGCGGAAACCGCCGCAGAAAGCTTGTGTGCCTTAAATAGCGAAGTGAAAATCAAATCCGTCAGTGAGCGTCTTACGCCGGAAAATATTCAGTCTGTGCTTGCCAATAGCGACGTCGTTGTTGATTGCAGCGACAATCTAGAAACTCGCAATTTGCTCAATGCATTTTGCTGGCAACACCACATTCCCTTAGTGTCTGGCGCTGCGATCCGCTTTGAAGGTCAAGTCGCCGTCTATCCGATGACAGAGGATACGCCGTGCTATCGCTGCTTTAGTCGGTTATTTGGTGAACAACAATTGACTTGCATGGAGGCTGGCGTTTTCTCACCTATCGTTGGCGTTGTTGGCACACTGCAAGCCGTTGAAACTCTAAAGTTAATTGCGCACGTCGGTGAGTCATTGAGTGGCGCAGTCCTACTTTACGATGGCGCTCACGCAACGTGGCAACGCGTTACTCTGACGAAGTCACCGGATTGTTCGGTATGCGCAAGTCCGCGTGCTTAGCCGGTTGCTTTTTCAAGCCAATCTGCTCGTAAACATATTCCAACGCATGGAATGTATCCGCTAAGGTGCAATTTTCTTGATCCTGCTTCTTCAAGCCCAAACGGGTCAGCTCAATGTGCCACGTTGGCTCGACGTCGGCTTTCTTCAGTGTGTTTTTTACACAAGCAAGCGGACAGCCGTCTAAAGCAATAATTTGTCGGCCTGAGCGTGCGGTTTTTAGTAGGGGACGGACGCCACCGCCAACACCGGCGATACAGGACATTTCTGCGACCCCTTCACGACTCATCCAGACCGCGATATCGTTAGCCAGTTGGGCAACGTTCGAGCAACCTGAACACGAATAGACCAAAGGCTTCTCGACCATGGTCATCTTCGGCTCCACATTTTCAACCTGTGCCATCGTGCACTCCTCCGTAGATCATCCGCTGCACGTTCAGCGCTTTGCGGACTATGGGGAGAAGTTTAGAGCGTCCAAGAAAATCCGGATTGATATGAATCAAATCACAGAAAAGAAAAAACGCCTTACCTCGAAAGAGTCAGGCGCTTTTGATTTACATCATACTATTGACTGTTTTTTAACCAGGTCGACCGTCTTCTCGTGGTGTGGTCAAGACTGGGAAATACACCACAATATAAAATAAATAAGCCACCACCCATGCACCAATCGCCACGTTATACCAAGTGAGTGGGAAACCAGGAAGCAACCAACCGGCAAAGATACGAAGCAAAGCAGCGACAATCACCAGCACAAATGCGACCGTCATAATTGCTTTCGGTTGCAATAAACGCCCAGTGTGGCCGAGCGATACACGTGCCATCATCGCCAAAATCATCACTCCCATGGCACCTGCGGTTAACGCGTGTACGCCGGTACTGACGCTCACCGAAAACCCTGCGTAGCGCAGAGCAAAGAGCGCTAATCCAAACGGAATAAATGCAACTGCAATATGCAGTGACCAAAGCAAAGGTACCTTAAACGTCACCCAAAAACGCACACGGACAAGGCGAATCAAGTTCACCGCCGCGGCAAACGCAAACATGGCTGACATCGCCAACGCCGGAATATGCGGTGTTAATAAGAAAAAGTGTAAGGCAAATATGAGCCAAAGCGAGCCGAGTGCGAGTTTATCCAGTATCGGCGCAGGTGCAACCCGAGGAGTGCCGGTGCCGTTGGCGGTGAACATGGGCAATACTCGGCCAGATACAATCGCCATGATGAGCGTAATCAACCACACGGCATTCATACTGCCGTGCTGGATAAACTGGAATTGCCCCCAAATTACGCCAGCATGCATCAGTGCATTACAGACGGTAAGGAGCAATAAAACCGGCACAAAGAACAGGTTACGAGTTTGCCCAGCCTTCATCACAATCACAGCAAACATCAGTGCAGCAAGCGGCAAGAAGGCTAAGTCGACGATAGCCACCAACCAAACCGGCAAGCCGCCACCGAACAACATCAGTAATCGACCAGCTAGCCAAACCGCAGTAAGAATAAATAGCTCGCGGCCATGCGTAGCGCGCATGCCCGTCCAGTTCTGCACCGCGGTGAGAAGAAACCCAACAATGATTGCAGCAACGAAGCCAAAGATCATTTCATGTTGGTGCCAGAACATCACATTGTAATAAGGCGTTAATTGGATTGTACCTGAAAGCGCCAAGCCCCATAGGACCATGGCGATCACGCTAAATAGAGCGCCAAATAAGAACATTGGCCGAAACGCTTGACGTAATAACGGCGCTAATGCTTGCTCCTTGGCTAAATCTGTAATTTGCATAACGACGTTCCCCTTGATTTGTCGCTTACTGTTCTTGATAAAAGTCGTGCGCTTGCGCGGCTGCGAGTTCTTTACGATAACGTTCAGCGCGCATGGCAAAAAACATCACCGTCATACACACAGCTAACACCGCGTAGAGCACCATGAAGGCACCACTACTAATACCAAGCAAATCTTGTGCCACACCGAACAAGACCGGCAATGTGCAGCCACCTAAACCACCGAGTGCGGCGACAATTCCACCCACAGATCCCATCTGTTGTGGGTAATGATTGTGGATAACTTTATAAACGCTTGCGCGGCCGAGTCCCTGAGCAATACCAATGACAAAAATTAAGCCGGTAAATAACCACACATTAATTTCCACCGACAGCACCACATCACGCTCGAGGCCATGAATGGTCATCGTTGTCGGTGGATAGCTC
>JAMCWV010000069.1 GCA_023481025.1 Gammaproteobacteria bacterium | reverse complement strand
GCTCAGCCAAGCTAAAGAGAAAGCAGACAATGGCATCCGTGTTCCCGACTTTGGTTATCAAGGTGCTTTACGTCAGTCCCAAGCCTTAGTCACCGGCCAACCTTTCAGTGAAAGCGACGAATCAGCTCCTCTGTACGCTGACGCGACGGCTAAAATTGAGCAGTTACTCGCGAACGACGCGATAACTGCGGAGCAAGCCAGTGAACTTCATCAAGCGGTGCAGCAAGCGCTCACTCACCATGTCGGCCCTGCCTATCAACAGCTCATTACTTGGCTCGATGCTGATCAAGTCAACGCCGAAAGTAATCCTACTGGCGTGAGTAAATACCCAGGCGGTGACGATTATTATCAATTTATGTTGTGGTATCACACCACCACTGATCTCACCGCCGAAGAAATTCACCAAATTGGTCTCGACGAAGTTGCACGCATTCAAGACGAGATGATCGAAATTAAACAACGGGTTGAATTCGACGGTGATTTACAGGATTTCTTTGCGTTTATTCGCACCGATGAGCAGTTTTTCTACCCAAATACAGACGCTGGTCGACAAGCCTATCTCGACGACAGCAAGGCTTATCTCGACGCGATTGCTGATGAGTTACCAAACTTCTTCGGTATTTTACCAAAAGCCGATTTAGTCGTCCGTCGCGTTGAAGCGTTCCGCGAAGAGGACGGCGCGGCACAACACTACTTCCCCGGCACGCCAGACGGTTCGCGTCCGGGTATTTATTACGCTCACCTTTCCGATATGAGTTCCATGCCGAAAGTCGATATGGAGTCGGTGGCCTACCACGAAGGCAACCCGGGCCATCATATGCAAATTTCAATTGCTCAAGAATTAACTGGCCTTCCTCAGTTTAGAACCCTCGATCGTCATACCGTCTATGTTGAAGGCTGGGCTCTTTATTCAGAACTACTCGCCAAAGAAATGGGCGGCTATCGTGACGATTATTCCGACTTCGGGCGCTTAACTGCCGAGATTTGGCGGGCTGCGCGTTTAGTTGTCGATACCGGCATGCATGCACTCGGTTGGACTGAAGAGCAAGCGGTCGATTACTTCTTAGTCAATACGCCGATTACCGAAGGCTCTGTTCGCTCCGAAATCCAACGGTATTTGGTCTGGCCAGGACAAGCGACTGCTTACAAGATTGGTATGATGCGTATTCAAGAACTGAGAGCTGAAGCGGAAGAAGCATTAGGTGAACAGTTCGACATTCGTGCCTTCCACGATACCGTGCTCGGCGGTGGCTCATTGCCATTACCAATTCTTGAGCGTCGGGTTCATCAGTGGATTGCTGAAACAAAGGGAACTAACTAAGAATGGTGCCTGGGGACGGACTCGAACCGTCACGGGGGATTAGCCCGGCGGATTTTGAATCCGCTGCGTCTACCAATTTCGCCACCCAGGCATTTTTTCAATCTGTGTCGGTTTCGAACCGAACGCAGCGCATTATACTCAAGCTTGATTTCGTTGCAAGTGGGCTGAACAAAAACTTTTAGTCATGGTAAACTGTTTGCTTGTTATTTGAACCATAAAAAGAACGCATCTATGCCTGCAACTGAACATTCGTCTACTTCTCCGTCACAAGACGCCGCTGTTGAATTTATCAAAGCGCCCCGCGCTGGATTTTGGCGACGGATTGGCGCTATTGTCTACGATATTCTTGTCGTAACTGCTGTGATTATGCTCGCAAGTGGTCTTGCCCTTGGGTTTGTCGGTTTGCTGACATTGTCGGGGCTTGTCACCTTAAGTGAAGGTCAAGACCATGCGAGTTTACTGCAAGGTAACTGGTTCTACACTTTCTATCTCATTGCTGTTGTCATCTGGTTTTATACTGGTTTTTGGGTCCGTGGTGGACAAACGTTGGGAATGCGCACGTGGCGCATGCGGGTACAAAATGAAGATGGTAGCCGCATCAGCAAAAAACAGGCGCTAATTCGCGTTTTCACTGCCTGCCTCGGGCTAGGTAATGTTGCTGTGTTGTTCGGCCAACAAAAACTTGCCCTGCAAGATCGTCTCGCGAAGTGTGAAGTGATTGTTCTCAGTAAAGAAGCGAATCAATTTAAGAATTGGAAATAATGAATGGAACAGCCGCCGGGTCGAGCGCCCGGCCGACTGTTTTCAAGTCCGGTTTCTGGTCAGAATATACAGCGCCGCCGTTGCAAACACGATCCCCGGCAACAAAGCACCAAGCACAGGCGTAAGATTATACACTTGCGAAATCGGACCAAATACTTCATTAAATACGTGAAAGACAAAACCGGTGATCACCCCAAGTAAAATCCGTGCGCCCATGGTTACCGACCGTAACGGGCCAAAAATAAATGACAGTGCAACGAGCAACATCACCGCGACAGTGAATGGCACCAGCACTTTTCGCCAGAACGCCAATTCATAACGGCTGGCATCCTGTCGATTTGACTGTAAGTACGCCACATAGCCATACAAACCGCTAATGGACAGCGACTCTGGACGAACGGTCACGACCGCTAGTTTTTCTGGGGTTAAGGTTGAAGTCCAGCTCCAGCTCGCCAACTGGTAGTTGCGAACTTCGTCATCCAGTAATTCAGTGTATTGGGCATCATGTACGCGCCATTCCGGCCCGATATAAGTCGCTCGACCGCCATGCACTACTTTTTCCAGTACCCGGTCACTAAACTGATAAATCGTCACGTTATGTAGTCGCCCCGTGTCGGCAACTTCGCCAATATGGATATAGTGATTACCGTCTTTTGCCCAGATTCCATGGTCGCCACTGATTAAGCTTCCACCTGAAATCGCCTGCGCACGTAGTTGCCGGGCTTGCGACTCGAGGTTCGGTGCTATCCACTCGCCAATCACGAGTACGGCAATCATCATGACAATTGCCGATTTCATCACCGAACCGATCAGATTCAGTCGCGAGCGTCCGGCCGCCATCATCACCGTTAACTCACTGTTGCTCGCCAGCAAACCCATTCCGATCAGCCCACCAAGCAACGCCGCCATCGGGAAAAATAGCTCAATATCGCGTGGCAAACTGAGTAAGACAAAAGCAATGACGTCGGCCATATCGTAGGTACCACGACCAATTGCACGAATTTGCTCAACGAAGCGAATCAACGCGCTTAAACCGGTCAGCACCATTAAACTCAACAGTGTTGTCATCAATACCGTCTTACCGATGTAACGATCGAGAATACTGAACATCAGGAACGCCTCCGCAACATAGCACGCAGACGATAGCCGCTCGGACGCTCACGAATCAACAGGGAAACACCAATCAGCAACAGCGCCGCATGAATCCACCAGAGTCCCAGTGATTGCGGCAATGAACCGTCACCAAGTGCGCGTTTACTCGCCATTAACACCATAAAGTAACCAAGATAAATTAACACCGCAGGCGCCATCCGCGCGAATTTGCCCTGCCGTGGATTAACCCGACTGAGAGGAACAGCGATCAATGCCAGTAAAGGAATCGCCAAAGGAATCGCCAATCGCCACTGCAACTCCGCTGCAGCCTCACTGCCTTCGGTTTGCATGAGATCAAGCGTTGGCACTGCTTCAAGCCGACGGCGTTCTTCTTCAAGTTCCTGTTCGCGAATTTGCATCTGATACTGGTCAAAGCTCATCACGTGATGGTCAAGATTGACCAGCGATTGAGAGTAACGACGGCCATCCTCAAGCACGAGTTGTTGGGAGCCATTGGCCAGCGTTTCAATCCGCCCAAGTGCTGCCATAACCACACTAGCCCGGGAGTCTTCATTAAACTCGCTACGCGCCGGTAATTGCGCAACGAAAATCTCTTCGAGTAACCCATCCCGATTTTGGCTTTCAACAAAGATCACCGCACGCTGTTGCGCAACTTGTTGGAAACGCCCAGTTTGAACCACTGAAACGCCCGCTTCTGAGCGGGCTCGGTCCGCAATAGCTTGCTCTTGTGACAGTGCCCACGGTCCCAGCCAGAGGGTAAGCAAGGCGGTAAGCATTGCCAGCATCACGGCGAACACAAGAGTTACGCGAGCGATGTACCACTCACTCACCCCGCACGCGTGCAAAACCGCCATTTCATGATCTGCATACAGGCGCCCTTGGGCAAGCAGAATGCCAAGAAAAATGCTAATCGGTAAAATTAACGAAGCTAAGCTGGGTAACTGTAAACCAAGAACTTGAATGATGAGCTGAGCAGGCAATTGCCCTTCAGATGCCTGCGCAAGTACTTGAACGAACTGTTGACTGACAAAAATCGTCAATAAGACGAGGAAAACGGCAATTTGCGCTTTGAATGTTTCACGAATTATGTAACGAAAAATGCGCACTATTTGAACCTTTAACTTCGTTTTTCACTGGAAATCAGTGAATATTTCAGTAAACTCTGTATTTTAGTAAGTTTAATCGCTATTACTAGGTTTTGGCGAGAAATTTTCGAGCCAAATTTAAGCGATCGTCACGTTAACCGACGCTCGTACGAAGCCGAGTAACATGACATCATTTTTTCATGATGCCATGAGCAGACCTAATAAACCAGAAATGGGAGCAGGCATGGAGTTTAATGTAAAAAGTGGCAGTCCTGAGAAACAACGTTCAGCATGTATTGTCGTGGGCGTGTTTGAGCCTCGTCGTTTATCCCCCGCTGCTGAACAAATCGATAAAATCAGTGATGGTTATTTAAGTAACTTACTGCGCCGCGGCGACATCGAAGGCAAAGCCGGGCAAGTTTTATTGCTCCATAATATTCCCAATGTTTTAAGTGAACGTGTTCTGCTGGTTGGCTGTGGCAAAGAGCGCGAACTCGATGAGCGTCAGTATCGCCAAATCATCAGCAAGACAATTGCAACTTTGAATGAAACAGGCGCGATGGAAGCGGTTTGTTTCCTCAGCGAATTGCATGTCAAAGGCCGCGACACCTATTGGAAGGTGCGCCATGCGATTGAAGCAGCGCAGGCGAGCTTATACGTTTTTGACCAATTAAAAACACACAAAGAAGAGCCTCGTCGTCCTTTACGCAAAATGGTTTTCAATGTACCGACTCGGCGCGAGCTGCCGATCGGTGAAAAGGCTGTTCAACACGGTCTAGCCGTCGCCAAAGGCGTTAAGTTATGTCGTGACGCCGCCAATATGCCGCCAAATATTTGTACGCCGGTTTGGCTTGCTGAACAGGCCGAACAAGTTGCTGAGCGTTATGAAAATCTTGCCGTCGAACGTGTCAATGAATCGGACATGGCGGAGCTTGGCATGAACTCATATTTAGCGGTAAGCCGAGGCTCTGAAAATCCAGCAGTGATGACGGTCATGCACTACCGTGGCAGCCAAGACGAACGGGCGCCAATTGTCTTGGTTGGCAAGGGCTTAACCTTCGACTTTGGCGGCATTTCCATTAAGCCAGGCGAAGCCATGGACGAAATGAAATATGACATGGGCGGTGCAGCCGGCGTATTGGGCACCATGCAGGCACTTGCAGAGTTGCAGCTACCCATCAATGTCATCGGTATTCTTGCTGGCTGTGAAAACATGCCTGATGGTCGCGCTTATCGTCCGGGCGACATTTTAACCACAATGTCAGGACAGACCGTCGAAGTTCTCAACACGGACGCAGAAGGTCGTTTGGTGCTGTGTGACGCCCTAACCTATGTTGAGCGTTTTAACCCCGAGGCGGTAATTGATATTGCCACCTTGACGGGGGCCTGTGTCATCGCACTCGGTGCGCACGCGACTGGCTTAATGAGCAATCACAACCCGCTTGCCCATGAATTACTCAACGTCTCAAAGCAAAGCGGCGACCGCGCTTGGCAATTACCTTTGTGGGACGATTATCAGGAAATGCTCGACAGTCCATTTGCTGATATGACCAACTTAGGTGGTCGTCCCGCTGGTACAATTACTGCGGCCTGTTTCTTGTCGCGCTTTACCAAGAAGTACCATTGGGCGCACTTAGACATCGCCGGTACCGCTTGGAAAAGTGGTAAGGACAAAGGCGCGACTGGAAGACCAGTACCTATGCTCACCCAGTATTTGTTGGCAAAAGCCGGTTCAGCGGCAGGTGAATAACCATGGCTAGAGCACCTGAGATCACTTTTTATTTGCATGATCAAGCGGATGAGTCCGATTGGTTGTCTCAGGTGTGCCAGCTTGTTGCTGAGCAATTTTCACAACGACGCAAAATTGCTGTACGCGCCCAATCTCAAGAACAAGCAGAACGTTTTGACGAGCTTCTCTGGCAGCAGCCTCCGGAGCGCTTTATCCCGCATAATTTAGTCGGTGAAGGGCCAAACGGCGGCGCGCCGGTCGTGATCGGTTGGGATCAACCTCTCGAAGAATATGGCATCGGTCGGCAACTGGTCATCAACTTAGCCAATGACTGTGCGCCGTTTGTGCGCGGTGTACAACGAATTATTGACTTTGTTCCGTTGCAAGACGACGAAAAAGAACTTGCGCGTGAACGCTTTCGAACCTATCGACGGACTGGGGCGAGTATCGACACTCAGCCTCTTTCCTAAGCATTGAAGGACATTATGGATAAAACCTATTCCCCACAGAATATCGAGCAACGTCTGTACCAGCATTGGGAGCAGTCGGGTTACTTCCGTCCATCCGGTGAGGGTGACTCTTATTGTATTATGATACCACCCCCCAATGTCACTGGTAGCCTGCATATGGGCCACGCATTCCAGCACACATTGATGGATACACTCATTCGTTACAAACGAATGGACGGCTATAATACGCTCTGGCAAGTCGGCACAGACCACGCCGGCATCGCGACGCAAATGGTGGTCGAACGCAAACTTGCCGCGCAAGGCATTGACCGCCACAGCCTCGGTCGAGAAACCTTCATCGACAAAGTTTGGGAATGGAAAGCCGAATCCGGCGGCACCATCACCCAGCAAATGCGTCGTTTAGGTGACTCCGTTGATTGGGAACGTGAGCGTTTCACCATGGACGACGGTTTGTCAGCAGCCGTTCAAGAAGTCTTCGTACGCTTATACGAAGATAACCTGATTTATCGTGGCAAACGCTTAGTCAATTGGGATCCAAAACTGAAAACAGCCATTTCAGACTTAGAAGTCGAAAACAAAGAAAGCCAAGGTAGCCTTTGGCATTTGCGTTACCCACTGGCTGATGGTGCCACGACTGCCGATGGCAAAGCTTATGTGGTAGTTGCCACAACCCGACCGGAAACCATGCTCGGTGACGCTGCCGTTGCGGTGCACCCTGACGACGCTCGCTATGCCTCTTTGCATGGTAAATTTATCGAGTTGCCGCTAACCGGTCGACGTATTCCAATTATTGTCGACGACTACGTTGATCAAGAGTTTGGCTCTGGTTGTGTAAAAATCACACCTGCTCATGACTTTAATGACTATGACATTGGTAAACGTCACAATTTGCCCTTAATTAATATCCTCAGTGATGATGCCCATGTTTTGGCTGCTGCTGAAGTGTTTGATTTAAAAGGTCAGCCTCGTGACGATATCGCGACCAGCTTACCTACTGAGTTTGCCGGTTTAGAGCGGTTTGCAGCGCGCAAAGCGATTGTCGCTGCATTCGAGGCTGCTGACTTGCTAGATAAAATCGAAACGCATGCCAACAAGGTTCCCTACGGTGACCGGTCTGGCGTTGTTATCGAGCCGTTCTTGACTGACCAATGGTATGTTCGCGTTGCACCGCTTGCTGAAACCGCAACGAAAGCCGTCGAAGACGGTGATATTCAGTTCGTACCAAAACAATATGAGAATATGTATTTCAGTTGGATGCGTGACATCCAAGACTGGTGTATTTCTCGTCAGTTGTGGTGGGGGCATCGTATTCCAGCTTGGTATGACGACGCCGGCAATATCTATGTCGGCCGCAGCGAAGAAGAAGTGCGCGCGAAACACAATCTGGCGGATCGTCCGTTGCACCAAGATAATGACGTTCTTGATACTTGGTTCTCATCTGCGTTATGGACCTTCTCAACCTTAGGTTGGCCGGAAGATACTGAAGCATTGAAGACTTTCCACCCCACCGATGTGTTAGTCACAGGTTTCGATATTATCTTTTTCTGGGTTGCTCGCATGATCATGATGACCATGCATTTCCTTAAAGACGAAGATGGTAAACCGCAAGTGCCTTTTAAAACCGTGTATGTCACTGGCCTCATTCGTGACGAACAGGGTAATAAGATGTCGAAATCGAAAGGTAACGTCATCGATCCGCTCGACATGATTGACGGTATTGAACTGGATACTTTAGTCGAAAAACGCACCAGTAACTTGATGCAAGAGAAGCTTGCCGAGCAAATTAGTAAGCGCACGCGCAAAGAGTTTCCGGAAGGCATTAGCGCGCATGGTACCGATGCGCTGCGATTCACTTTAGCTGCGCTTGCTTCAACCGGTCGCGATATCAACTGGGACATGAAACGCCTCGAAGGCTACCGGAATTTTTGTAATAAACTCTGGAATGCCAGTCGTTATGTACTCATGAATACGGAAGAGCAAGATTGCGGCTTATCGGACGGCGATATGGAGCTCTCTCTTGCGGATCAATGGATTATTGAGCGCATGAACGCCACCGTCAAAGACTTCCGTCGTGCGCTTGATCAATATCGCTTCGACCAAGCTGCTGCGATTGCCTATGAGTTTAGCTGGAATCAATTCTGCGACTGGTATCTTGAATTAACCAAGCCGGTACTGCAAAACGGTAGCGAAGCACAGCAACGTGGCACTCGTCACACACTTGTGCACGTGCTTGAGCAGCTTTTGCGCTTACTGCACCCACTACTCCCGTTTATTACCGAAGAGATTTGGCAGCGGGTTGCACCACTAACCGGTGTGAGCGCAGACACAATTATGCTACAGCCGTACCCACAGGTTCAGGAAACTCGCTTTGCTGCGGCTTCTGACGATATGGAATGGCTCAAACAAGTTATCATCGGTATTCGCAATATCCGCGGTGAAATGGATTTATCACCAAATAAAGCGCTACCTGTCATCATTGTTAATGCGGACGACCAAGCAACGCGTCGCTTGCAGCAAAACGAGAGTTTCCTCAGCGCACTTGCGAAACTGGAAAGCGTGACCTTCCTCGCTGCCGGAGATGAAGCGCCAGCAAGTGCTACAGCACTGGTCGGTCGTACAGAGATTCATATCCCAATGGCAGGGTTAATCGACAAGGACGCTGAACTTGCTCGTTTAGACAAAACGATCGATAAAGCAGAAAAGGACAAACAACGCTTAACCGGAAAACTCAGTAATGAGAACTTTGTCAGCAAAGCACCTGCTGAGGTGATTGACAAAGAACGGGAAAAGTTAGCAGAGGCTGAAGAACTCGTGCAGCAACTGCAGCAGCAACGCGCTCGGATTGCAGCAATTTAATTTTGATCGAACGCGTTCGTTGTTCCATAAAAAAACAGCCGTCGGTTTCCACCCACGGCTGTTTTTTTAAAGCTTGATGCGAAGATTTACTCTTCTTCTTCGTCGCCGATAAAGGTACCCCAACCATCATATTCAACACCACAATGGTTTGCAATTTCAGTAATTTCACGCGTTTGCGCGGCGAGCTTAGCGCGCTCAACAGTACAGTAAGTTAAAGCTGCGAAATAAAATGCTGGTTGGCCATCATCCAATTCGAACTCTTCTGCATCTTCAACATGGTAGCCAAGCTTCACAAGCTCAACCGCGGCCTTCTCTAACTTACTAAAGTCTGATGACACCAAATGATGTTCAATTTCTATTTCTTCATCCGCTTCAAGGCCAGCTTCTAATAAAATATCAATCGTCTCATCACTTTGGGCTAATAACGCTTCTAAATCATTCACGACGAACGCACTCCCTCTCTCGACTCAATGCGAGAATTGACCGATTTAACTTCTTCATCGAGGCGATTAATTGTATCAAGCATTTGCTCATAACTCGTCGCCATCAGATCTCGAACATGCTCACGCGAATAATTTTTGGTATCAATCGGCGGCATCATTTCAATGATTACTTTACCATTATTCCAGCGGTTGAGCTTAATCTTTTCATGGGTGGTCGACATGCACACAGGGACGAGCGGAACCTTGGCTTGCACCGCTGTGTGGAAAGCGCCTGTTTTAAAAGGTAACAAGCCACGACCGTAACTACGGGTGCCTTCTGGAAACATCCAAATCGATAGGTTACGCTGCTTGATAGCGCCAACCGCTGTGCCAATAGTGCCGAGCGCGCGTGAACTATTTTTGCGATCAATTAATATATTGCCAGACAACCAATATAACTGACCAAAAAAAGGAACCCACTTGAGGCTCTTTTTGCCAATCGTAACGGTACCCGGCAACAAACTGCGGCTCATCGTAAATATATCGTAGCTATTTTGATGATTGGCGATGTACACAAAAGGACCACCTTGCTTCACCGCGTCCGGCACTCGGATCTCCAAATCAACACCCAGTAACTTATGCATACGGCCAAAAAGATGAGCAAAAACCGCCGTGTTGTTG
>JAMCWV010000139.1 GCA_023481025.1 Gammaproteobacteria bacterium | reverse complement strand
AGGCCAAACCGTTTCCCATATTTATCAGCAGTTAAGTCAGCTGTTGCCAGGTTTTTCAGCGCTCGAGTCTCTGTGGCAGTTGAGTGAACAGCCACCGCAGCAGCAAACCGCCTTGTATCAACGCTGGTTGCATCAAGCGCACGAGTGTTTGTCGACAGTGCAGGCAGACGCTATTTTATGGATTCAAGACAAGCCGGTGAGCGGTCGCAACTGGCGGTTACCGAACTTAGCGCTTGGTCGCGATGCAGAGCTGTTACCTTTGCCGCTGACAGAGCAACTAAGCCCGGTGCATTATGCGCAGGCCTTGGAGTTAAAGCGGCATGTATTCGCCAGTTTGCCTGCGTTAGAGGCGCTACACGAGCTTGGCGCTCAGCATCAGCATTGGATTAGTGTGTTGAATCGCAACCACCGCGTCTGGCATGAAAGTGCCGAGGGCTGGCTGCGCCGGTCAGTGTTGCAGCTGCGTGATACATTGGAGCCAATGCCACGCCAAGCGATTCGTTATCGCGGTGAAGCGGCTCATCTCGTGTTGCAGCGCGGACATGTGCGTTTGCTGGCGGACGACTTCGCCGTTGAATTGGTTTATGGTGAGGTTATTAATGACGGTAAGAAAGCGGCTACAGCGGCCCTAGTGCGGCGCTTTTGGGCGCTGCCGGCAGGGCTGAGCGAAACCACGCAATTAAGCTTAATTCGCCAACAACTGTTTAGCGACGAAATTGCCAGTTTAACGCGCTTCGTGCAAAGCCAACTGACGCCAGAAGATTTACAGCATATGCCAGTCGAAGTCGCGACCATGTTGGCGACCACCTTAGCAGCAACGGCCTTGTATTTAGAGCATAGCCGTGAGCCGGAAGCGGGTGTGTTGCGTGGTCGTTTATTTGCATTGGCTGGTAAGCGCGGGAAAGCCAACGCACGTAAATTAGTGCAAGGTGTTTTACAGTTATTCCGCACCAGTGCAGCATTACGAGTGATGTCGCTCGGTGCTAGCCATCCACATGAGGTGGCTTCATGAATGCTGCAGTAGGCGATGATCAAGCCGCAGGTTTGCGGGAGTGGGCAGGCAAACAAAAGCGCCGGGAAACTGGCGAAGATGCTGGCTCAACGGCGGTTGATGCTCAGACTGATGTGCCGGCTGATGTGCCGGAACAACCAAAGCAGACCTTAGTTGTCGTGGGGTTACCGAGTGCTTGTTACGAAAATCCGAGTTGCGTGTATGACCAACTCGAACGGTATGCCGCGGCAGGCAAGCAATGGGTCGGGAATCCGCAGCAGTGGGACGTGGTGGTCGCTGAAATGGCGCGACAACCACTAGAACAGCTGGCCGCGGCGTGTCAGCGTTGGGTGTTGTGGGTCGAGCCGGACATTAACAGTTTTCAACGTGCGTATTATGGGTTAAAAACATTGCAACAGGCGGGTGCACCAAAGCGGGTGTTGCTGATGCACCCACCAATGGCCTCGAGCCGCGGTTTAATTTCGAATTTGGAAGGTGTCGCCCAACGCTTTTTTGGGATGCAGTTGATCCGAGTGCATGTGCCGTACGACATGGCACAGGCAGTCAACGAACGTTAATTTGATGAGTCAGGAGCTTTCTGAGTAGGCATGTATACGGCCCAAGGAAAATTGAATCGCGAGTCGGTGGTTCAACAATATTACCCAACAGTTCGGCGCCAAGCGCTGTCGCTGCAAGTGCGTTTGCCTGCTGGGGTTGATATTGATGACTTAATTCAAGCGGGTTTAGAAGGCTTGCTAGACGCATTGGGGCGGTTCGATCCGCAGGCCGGGGTGGCCTTTTCGACCTTTGCGCATCAACGTATTCGCGGTGCAATGATTGATGAACTGCGCTCGCGCGATTGGCTGCCTCGCAGTGTGCGACGCACTGCTCGCGAAGTTGAAGCGGCTGTGCATAAGCTGCAACAGCAGTTAGGTCGACCGCCCGAAGAACGTGAAATTGCTGGTGCGTTGGGGATGGAGCTGGAAGATTATCGGAAAGTACTGCTCGACACCAACAATGGCTTGGTGCTGTCTTATGATGAGGTGGTGACTGAGCAAGACGAGCCGCACGCTGGCGACGAAGAGCAGTGGTCGCCTGCAGAAGCCTTATTTAGTGGTGAGCGTAAAGCGTTGGTAGCGCAAGCAATTGCGGCGCTGCCAGAGAAAGAAAAGCTGGTGATGGCACTGTATTACCAAGAAGAACTGAACTTGAAGGAAATCGGTGCGGTGCTCGATGTGAGTGAATCGCGAGTGTCGCAGCTGCATTCGCAAGCAATTAAACGTATTCGTGCGGTGGTATTAGCAGACGAGTTTTAATGCATTGGTTTTGAGTGAAGGGCGCCGGACTGTTCTCAGTTCGGCGCCTTTTTCGTTAAGGGACACGCTTAAAGCTAGTGTCGCGATAATAGTTGGTGGGATAAATCCCGACTTGGGTTAACACCGGTCGTAACGTCCAGGTGACCTCAAGTGTCGCTGCATTGCCGTCACGGTCACGGGTGAAATGGACAAACTTTTCACGCTGGGCGCGGTTGCGATAAGACGCACGCCAGGTGTCATGATGCCAATGCTCAAGGTCCAGAATTGATACGCCGTCATCCCAGAAATGCAGCGCTAAACCACCATTCTCGGTTGCAAATACTTCAACTTCGCCGTACTGGGCATCACGGTAACGGCCAAGTAACTGGTCGTTGCTTAAGCTTGGGCTTGTGCCGGTTTGTCGGGCCGCATGAATTGCTTCACGCTCCGCCATGGCGGAATCGTAATTGCGCTGATATCGAGCCAGCATATCCGCAGACCAGTCACGTCGTTCAAGGCCGGCAAAGCGGTCAATGATGTCATTGGCAACAGCGACTTGGTAGCTTGAAAAAGTATTAGTGACAACGACGATGCCAAGGTCAAGTTCTGGGACAAGCACTAAGTTGGTGTTAAAACCATCGGTAGCACCGCCGTGTTGGCTGCGCTGAAAGCCGCGATAGTTATCGAGCGTCCAGCCTAAGCCATAAGCGCGCACAGGTTCGCTCCGATCGCCACGACCCGTTGCGATTTGCGGCGCGTGCATTTCACGCATCACCGTTTCGCTGAGTATGCGTTGGCCTTCATAAACGCCGGGTTCGCCGAGCTGTAAGCGTATCCACTGAGCCATGTCTGTGACTGTGGTGTTTACTGAAGCCGACGCGCCGACGTTATCGAAGTTGCGACGCTGTATTTCCATGAGTTCGCCGTCAATCCATTGGTGTGGCCAAGCGATGTTAGCATCGTTAGCGGCGAATTGGGTGATTGAGGTATTCGAGCGTTGCATGTTGAGTGGTTGAAATAGGCGCTCAGCCATGAATTCGTCCCAACTCATGCCACTGACGGCGGCAACCACTTCACCGGCCACGGAATACATGACATTACTGTAGACGTAGCGGGACCGAAATGGCGCTTCAAACTCGTGGTGACGCATGGCTTCAATGACGGTACGACGGTCGGCTGTGGGCATGAACTGCAGGCGGTTGCCAGTCATGCGGCCGACGCCTACGCGGTGAATCAAGAGGTCGCGGATGGTAACTTCGCGGGTGACCCAAGGGTCGGCGAGTTGAAACCAAGGTAAGTAGTCGATGACCTTGTCGTCCCAATCGAGCTTGCCTTCGTCGACGAGCATGGCCAGCGTTGCTGCGGTCATGGCTTTGGTCGTGGAAGCGACACCAAATAGGGTGTCGGCATTAACGGTTGCGGTTTCACTTTGGCGCAAAACACCGTAGCCTTCAGCGTGAATAATTTGGTCGTTGTGGACAATTGCGACCGCCATTCCTGGAATGCCCCAGTCTTTGCGACCTTGTTCAATTTGCTCACGTAAGCCAGCGAGCGGATCGGCAACGGCTTGTGCAGTTGCTGCTGCTGAAGTGGATGCGCTTGCTTGAGCCTGAGCTGCGGCGTCGGCAGACGCCGAGGTTGAGCAGCCCGCTTGAGTGCTGGCGAGTAAAACACCGGCAACTAAAATAGAAATCGTTTTAAATCGATGCATGACATTATCCTTCTTCTTTTCCGCTAGCATATCACATTAAGCGCGCCCGGTAGGGACCGTAGCCGGAATGGCATTCCGGCTACGGTCCCTAATGGCATTCCGGCTACGGTCCCTAACTACAGGCGATAGCGGAAACCGATTTCGAGGGTGACGCTGCGGTTCCAGCGCGCTTCAAGCTCGGCCTTGAGCTCGCGCATTGACGTGTCATCAAGGGGCTGTGTGCCGATGGTGTCGGCACGAATGTATATCGTATTGCGGCGCGCGTTGACTTCGATATTACTAAATTCAACACGTTGATTTTGAACAACAAATTCATACGAGCTAATATCGCGTTCAATTCGGTAGTTTTGGTAGATAGACGCAAAGGCGAAGGCCAGCGGGACGGTAATGATGGCGACCGAGATGAGGGTTACGATTAACCCTTTGCGGGCGCGCTTTACGGGGGCATAGCCCAAGACCAAGAAGGTGAGAGCGGCGGCGCCGGCAATGCCAACTAAGTTGGTGAGCAATAATAAGCCCGCCCCCCAGATCATACTTAAACTACCCCAGCCCACACCAATGCCGGCGACACAAAGCGGCGGCACAAGAGCAACAGCAATGGCAACACCGGGCAAACTGCGCATGACGCTTGCGCGCGCATAGGCGTAGGCACCGGCGATACCACAGGCAATAGCAACCCCAAGATCAAGCAAGGTCGGCTGCAACCGCCCTGCAATTTCCGGAGTGATTTCTTTGACCGGCACTAAGAGTGCTAATGATGCTGAAACTAATAGCCCGAGTACAACGCCAATACCGATGGTCTGTAGGGATTGGGTTGTAAGTGAGCGGTCACTTCGCAGAAGCCCCATTGCAACTGCGACAATTGGCGCCATGAGCGGCGCGAGCACCATGGCACCGATAATGACAGCTGTACTATTTAAGAACAACCCGAGCGTGGCGACAATCGAGCTGAGCACCATGAGCGCAATGTAATGCGGATGGGCTATGGCACTATCGCGAACTTGCAAAAAGAGCTCACGAAAATCGTCTTCGAGCGCATGAGTAAAGAGTGGCAAGTGCCGGGTGATCATGGAAATGCGCTCTTCGTTGTGCGGTAAATTGTCTGTGCGCATGGTGTCTTTGTTATCGTCGATGGGTTCATGAAAATCATGGTACTCATCGCTCATGTTTATGCGCACTGCACGAGGATACATTTCAAGCTCGACCGTGTCGGTTTTGCGCAGTCGCCCGTCCAAGTTTACTCGCACCGGCTTCGGCGTGGTTAAAGTTAAACGTTTGGTTTTGATGTAACCAATACAACTCGGTAACTTGCGCTGATTTTTACGGCGCAGCAAGGAGCCAAACAAGAACTCGAGGTACTGCACCACAGATTTCGGGGCGATGGCCACGCAGGAGACGCGATTGTCTTGTACTGAAATGGTGGTATCGAGTAGGCGCGCCGCAGCTGAATAAATATCGTTTTCAATGGCGACCATGCCGGAAATAGCAGTGTGTAGTTCTTTTTTCTCGGTGGCGATTGTGACAGGGAAAACGCTAATGGTGAACAAGTTGCGAATACTGCGCCACAGCAACGCGAGCCAGTAGAGCGCGTAACGCCAAGGCGACTGCTCTCGTTGCAGCCAGGTGCTGCTGCGTTGGTTTACAAACGGTGTGTTACCGATAGTCACGGAGCCGAGTACCACTTCATTGTTGCAGCGCAGAATATCAATCGCTTCCGGATCATCTTCAAGTGCGAGCCGGATGGCTGCATCGGTTTCTTTCGGTAGGCTGAACCAAGTGGCCAACGGCCCGCCTTGTACCAACGGAACAAAGCCGAGCGATAAATTTAAAGTCTTGGCAATGTCGATGAACTGATGGGCGGTTTGGTCGGTTACCAATGCAACAACGTGATCGGCTTGGTCGCTGAACATGCCCGGTGTTTCGAGAAATTCGTCGAGTGGCACGTCGATCAATTTGATATTATGCGTGAGTGCAAAGGTGTGAATTTTTTCGAGCAGCGCAAACTGGTCGGCAGGATACACCACCAGCGCCTTTTCCATAAAAGCCATAGAATTAATCCAACAATGAGATTAGCTATGGTTATAGCGCAGACACGCACGACAATAAAGCGCTTTCAGGTTAATCTATGGGGCGAACAACGCGTTAAAAGGAGCTCACGTGCTGAGTTATCAACATGGCTATCATGCGGGCAATGCCGCTGATGTGCATAAACACCTTATTTTGTTGGCGACTATTTTGCGTATGCAACAAAAGTCGAGCGCCATCCATTACTTCGATACGCACGCGGGTAAAGGCGTCTACGACTTACGTGATGCGCAAGCGCAGAAAACCGGTGAGTATTTGCAGGGCGTACAGCTGGCACTCAATGCTCGGGATGAATTGGCTCAGCAACCCCAATGGCAACAGTTTTTTGTTGCGTTGGATGCAGTTCAGAAGTCCGTAAAAACGCCAAATACGCTTGAGTTTTATCCTGGTTCACCTGCATTGGTCGCCGGTTTAACGCGCGATCAAGATCGCCACACCGTGTTTGAGTTGCACCCAAATGAACACCAGCTGTTAAGTACGCAAGCGCGCGAGCACACGGGTTATGTGGTCTATGGCGATGGCCTGAAGGGGGTTTTGCAACAATTGCCGCCAAAAACGCCTCGCTTGCTGGCCTTGATTGACCCAGCTTATGAAAACAAAGACGAGTACGCAGCCGTGGCAGCGACGGTCACAAAAATTATGCAACGCTGTCGTCATGCTGTCGTATTAGTTTGGTATCCCTTATTACCTGCGGCCCGCCATGAAGAGCTATTGCAAGCCTTGGCGACAGATTTGCAGCAACCGATTTTGCAGAGCGAATTTCACTACAAAGCAAAAAGTGGCGAGCGCGGCATGTATGGTTCTGGCATGCTGGTGGTGAACCCGCCGTGGCAGATTGAAGCCGAAATTGAGCAGTTGCTGGCACCACTTTTGTCTGCTTATGAGCCAATTTATGGTGCGCCGGCGACGTTACAACAGACTTGGTTGCGCACTGAGAGCGACTAAACGGAATACGACGAAACGGGAAACAAAATGAAGCTGTATCAAACTTTGTTCGCCTTACTTGCAGCGGCGGTGACTGCCGTAACTTTAGCCGCTTGCGGTGGGCAGCCACCCAGTGAAGACGCGATTGCCGCTGGCACAAAAGTGCAAGTGCGGATTATGGAAACCACCGACTTGCATGCTTATATGGTCGGCTATGATTATTTCCGCCAACAGCCCACTAATCGGTATGGGCTAGCCCATACCGCAGCACTGATTCATGCCGCTCGGGCTGAACAGCCGAACAATTTCTTGGTTGATAATGGTGATTTAATTCAAGGCTCGGCGTTCGGTGATTGGGTTGCAGCGCAAGGCAGCGAGTATGTCCATCAATATCGTCACCCGATTATGCGGGCGTTTAATTATTTACAGTATGACGTGGGTAACTTGGGCAACCACGAGTTTAACTTTGGCCTGGAGTTCCTTGAAAGTACGATAGCCGGCGCTGATTTCCCCTACATTAGCGCGAATGTGTTTTGGGCAGACTCTGCTGAGAACTCAGGAAAGCAGTCACATGGCTGGGACAATCCGCTCGTTGAGCCTTATGTCATTCTGCGCAAAGACGTTGTTGCCGAAGATGGCACAGTCGTACCGATTCAAGTTGGCTTTATTGGCTTCTTACCACCACAAATTATGCGTTGGGATCAACAATTCCTGGAAGGGAAGGTGCGCGTGCGTGACATGGTCGCGGCGGCCGAATACTACGTCCCGCAAATGCGCGCCGCTGGTGCTGATTTAGTTGTGGCAATTCCGCATTCGGGCTTGCGGTTGTATGACACCTACCCAGAGTTTGCTGAGCAAGCGACTTATCAACTTGCAGGAGTTGCTGGAATTGATGCCCTAATGTTTGGTCACCAACACCAATTGTTCCCCGGTTCACCTGCTTACGACGGCTACCCAGACGTTGATAACGAGCGCGGTTATGTCCGCGGTGTGCCGGCCGTGTCGCCCGGTTACTGGGGCGATTATCTTGGGATTATCGACTTTAAACTAGAGTATGACGGTACTGCTTGGATAGTTGCCGATAGCAATGTCGAAGTGCGACCGATCACTGACGACAAAGATGAAACTCTCGAAGCCATGATGGCTGCAGAACATGACGCAACGGTGGCCATGCTGAATGAGCCGTTGGGTGAGCTCGAAAGCGCTGTAAATAGTTTATTTGGGCGTATTCGTCCGGGCTCGGCAGTTCAGCTCATCAACGATGCGCAGCGCTGGTTCGCTGAACGGTTACAGGCGACAGGCGAGCTGCCAAGTGATTTGCCGTTATTGAGTGCTGCAGCACCGTTTCGAAATGGCTTTCAAAGCGCCGACGACTACACCATGATTGCGGCAGGGGAATTTACTTTAGGTAATCTCGTTGATTTGTATGTGTATCCGAATACGTTGCAAGTTGTCGAACTTACCGGAGCACAAGTCATTGAATGGTTGGAAATGTCCGCCCTTGCCTACGCAACCATTCACGCCAACGAGACAAATCCGCAAGATTTATTTACTCGCTTCCCAAGCTTCAATTTCGATGTGCTTGACGGTTTGTCCTATTATTTCGATCTCGCTCAGCCACCACGGTATTCAACTCGGGGGGAGTTACTTAACCCGCAAGCACGGCGAGTGCAAGATGTGCGTTTTAAAGGCACTCCGATTGACTTAGAGCAACGGTTTTTAGTTGCGGTCAATAATTATCGCGCTGGCGGCGGTGGTAGTTTCCCAGGCTTAGATGGTCGCGCAATTGTCTATTCGAGCGGCGAAGAAGTGCGTCAGATTATCGCTGATTATGCTCGCGTGAAGACTGCAGAAAATAATGGAGTTCTGTCGGTTAACGTGAAAGAAAATTGGGAATTAAAATTACCAGCGGGCGCCACTGTGCAGTTCCGCGGAAATGGATCAGGCATGGCAACTGACGAGGTCATCGGCATTTCCGGATTGCGAAAAGTCGGTCAGGCTGAAGATGATTTTGTTTTGTATGAACTAAAAAATACCTCAAAGTGATTACAAATGTTGCGCAAAGATGCCTGAGGGTTTCCACGCAATCCCCTTAAATTTGCTGAAAATTAAGGCCTTCACGTTGATCTTCAAGGCTCAAATGTTATACTCGAAAGTGGCGTGCATGTTATTGGGTTATTGAATGCATCGTGTGGCGCAGTACATTTGTTGCGCAGATATCGTTAAGTTTTGGTAAAGCAGTGAGAAAAAATATCATTGTCGAGCCAGAATAAGGGTTTACTACCCCCCCAAGCCTCCCGGGTAAGTGGAGCGGCTAAAAGGAAAGAAGGATATACCCTTATGAAAAAATTTGTCGGAATCGCATTACCTGCAGCAATTGCTGGTTTGCTAGCAGTCAGTCCACAAGCTGTGGCGGCTGATGGTTACTATGCCGGAACAGAAGATATCTCAGTAGGTTTGCGTTTACACTTGTCAAAATACAGTAACAAGCGTGTTCACGTTGACGGTATGGGTAATGTCACTCCGTTCAGCAACAGCTTGCAAAGCCCGCAGCCTGGCTTAGAAATTCAAGTGCCACTGACTAAGCGTTGGGCAGTGCGTTCTTACTACGATTACGTTGAAGTCGATGCTTCGAATTCACAGAACACCGGCTATGGTCGTATGATGGGTTCAGATGCATTGTTCTTCATCAACCACAACTGGTATGTCGGTTTAGGCTTGAATCAAACTAAGATTCAGCAGCATCGTGACCGTATGTTCCGCGGTACTGTTGGTTATCGCCACCAAGTCGCGGATCGCTTGTTCATGAAGGCTGAGTTTGCGGCGCAAACCGAGTCTGATTTTAACGACCAGTCGTTCATTCTTGGTATGGCGTACACCTTCGGTAACAGCGGTCCATTGTTCGACAACACGCGTGATCGCAGCCGTGCAGCGCAAGTCGTTGAAGAGCCGACCGAAGATCGCACAACCGATACAGACGGTGACGGCGTACCAGATTACCGTGACGAGTGTCCAAATACTCCGCGCGGTCATGTAGTCGACAGCCGTGGCTGTACGGTTTACACCACGCAGCAGGTTTCAGAAGAACTGCGTGTCGGTTTCGCATTTGACTCTGCACGAGTTACTAGCGATTACCAAGGTGGCATCCGTCGTTTGGCTGATTTCATGAAAGAGCACCCAGACACTCAAGTGGTTCTGCACGGCCATACCGACTTAATCGGTACTGCTGAGTACAACCAGCGTCTGTCAGAGCGTCGTGCCGCAGCAGTTCGTGACATCCTTGTTAACGAACATGGTATCGCACGTAGCCGCATTCAAACTCGTGGCCATGGTATGAGCCAGCCGGTAGTTAACGAAATTAGCTTACCAGCGAACGCTCGGAACCGTCGTACTGAAGCGCGTCTGTCTGTTGAGATTCGAGTTCCACAAACTCGTTAATTAAACAGTCTCAAGACTTTTTGAAAATCCCTCGCTTCGGCGGGGGATTTTTTTTGGTGCGCCGGGCACGGCGCGTAGCGCCTTGACGGGCGCTGTACCTGTACAGGTGGTGCTGGCAGGATGACTTGGAGGTGGAAGTCCTCTGT
>JAMCWV010000040.1:1805-10606 GCA_023481025.1 Gammaproteobacteria bacterium | reverse complement strand
GACGTTCGACTCGGTTGTGGTCAAGCCCAATTATCACTTGATCAGGTGATAGCGTTTGATTTGCCAGTGGTTCTGAAACTTTCTCCACAGGAACAAGATGGTAATGCGGCCGATAGCAGTTACTTGCTGATTGCTGGCTATGAACAGAACGATCGTGGTTTACGAACGTGGCGCGTATTAAGTCGTTCGGGTCAGCAGGAAGTGACGGAGAATGACTTGCGTCATTATTTTCCAAGTGAAGTATTTTTTCTTTGGCAATTGCCGGGTCAAGACAGCGACAGATTCTTGCAGTCGAGTCTTGCTGAGCGAGCGCCATATTCGCTGAAAGACGAGTCAAGCGACGCACATCGCCGTTGGTTGCGTCGCCACCTCGCTGCCATTACGCGCTCGGAAGAACGCCGGGATGATGAGCTGGATACGATAGAGCTAGCTTATCTTAGTGCAGCTGCATTTGCGCACGGCCCACGTTTAAGCCATGGCGGTGGCGTAACCAGTGGATTGAGCACAGACCGGATCCGTTATCTCGCCGTGCAAGACTTGTCGATGTTGGAGATTGAGCCAGTGACGCTCGCTTTTAATAGCGCAATCGAACCCGTATCGGCGAATCGCAGTGAAGAAGTTGAAGGCGAGCGTTTACGTCCTGAGGCAGTCGATGAGGATCTCGAGTATGTCTCTGATCGTGTTCGTAATCTATTTGACAGTGTCGTTGCCGAATTGGGTATTGATGATGTGTTGCCTGCGGAACAGCCTGAGCAAACAGCAGCAGAAGAGACCGAAGTACATTCTTTGCTGACGTTGCATGAACTAACAACACAGCAGCGTCGGCGGTTGCCAAGCTTTAGTTATGACTCGCACATGTATAGCGGTCGTAATCAGGATCGCTGGGTGCGTTTTGACGGCCGCATGCTCCGCGAAGGTGAGCAATTCCGCGAGTTGCGGATCATTTCGATAGAGCCGTCGCATGTTGTTCTTGGTTTCGATGATTTTCTTTTTCAACTGGAAGCCCTTGAACATATTCAAAATTGAATACTTGCGAACTCATCCATCCTTTGCGATGATGCGTACAAAGTTAAACGGCTGTTTGAAATTTTCATGCCGCAACAACATTGTGTGACGGGAGTTTGAAATGAGTGAATATCGTGTAGCGCTGCAGGACATGAACTTTGTTCTGTTCGACGTACTGAATGTTGCCGACGACTGGGCCAATATGGACCAATTAAGCGATGTCATTGATGTTGACACCGCGAAGGCAATCCTTGATGAAGCTGCTAAATTAACTTCGACGCTGATTGCGCCGAACGCGCGAGCAGCGGATGAAGAAGGGATTCATTTTAAAGATGGCGTCGTCACGACTCCGCAAGGATACAAAGAGCAATTCAAGCAGCTGGCCGAAGGCGGCTGGGTCGGTGTTACTGCTAACCCAGAATACGGCGGCATGGGCATGCCGAAGATCCTCTCTGCTCAGTATGAAGAGATGATGTGTGCCGCAGATATTTCGTTTTCACTCTATTCGGGCTTGACTGCCGGCGCCATCATGGCGATGGATTTGCACGCCAGCGATGATTTGAAAGAGCAGTATTTGCCACGCATGGTGTCGGGTGAATGGACCGGTACCATGTGTCTTACCGAACCGCATGCGGGTACTGACTTGGGGATCATTCGCACGAAAGCAGTCCCGGCCGAAGACGGTAGCTTTGCCATCACAGGAACCAAAATCTTCATTACCGGCGGCGAACATGACTTGACCGATAATATTATTCATCTTGTCCTCGCTAAATTGCCAGATGCTCCAGCCGGGACGAAAGGAATCTCATTATTTTTAGTGCCGAAGTTCTTAGTTAATGAAGACGGTTCTATTGGTGAGCGAAATGCTGCGGTCGCAGGCTCGGTGGAACATAAAATGGGTATCCATGCTTCAGCCACTTGTGTCATGAACTTTGATGGTGCGAAAGGTTGGTTGATTGGTGAGCCACACCGCGGTTTAGCGGCGATGTTTACGATGATGAACTATGAGCGCTTAGGAGTAGGCATTCAGGGGCTAGGAGCAGCAGTACGCTCATATGGTACTGCATTGGACTATGCTTTAGACCGTCGTCAAGGCCGTGGTGCGAAGGCGACTGTTGATCAGAGTGCTGAAGCAGACCCGCTCTTAGTTCATGGCGACGTTCGCCGCATGTTGCTCACCATGAAAGCGTTTGTTGAAGGTGGTCGTGCATTTTCTAGCTACGTTGGCCAACAGCTTGATCGGGCGAAATACGCGAATACAGCTGAGGAACGAGCGGCTGCTGAAGCTCAAGTTCAGCTATTAACACCGGTAGCAAAAGCTTTTTTAACGGACACTGGTTTGGAAGCCACGATTGCCGGCCAACAGGTGCTAGGTGGTCATGGCTATGTGCGTGAATGGGGTCAAGAGCAACTCGTTCGAGATTGTCGTATCGCGCAAATCTATGAAGGCACAAATGGCATTCAAGCGCTCGATTTGTTGGGGCGAAAAGTGGTTGGTTCGGGTGGCAAATTGTTGTTGCCATTAGGTGCCGAAATCAAACAATTCCTCGAGCAAGAACCGGGTCAGTGGAGTGGGGAATTCAAACAGCTGGCACAGGGCTTATCGGAACTTGAGCGAGTCTCGAAAGATGTCATTACGGGTTTCCAGAATGATGAGAATCTAATTAACAGTGTTGCTGTTGATTATTTGAACTTGCTCGGTTACGTGGCGTTTGGTTATTTATGGTTGCGCATGGCGAAAGTTGCCGAAGCTAAACCTGAACTCGGCGCATTTTCAACGGGCAAGGTTAAAACAGCGAAATTCTATTTTGCGAAGCTGTTCCCTCGTGTGCAGACGCATGTTGCTGCCATCGACGCGGGCGCTGATAGCTTGTTTGAGTTTGAGCAAGACGAATTCTAGAAACTCGCTTTCGAGCCGAATTAAACAAACCCCAATTGTCTGACAGTTGGGGTTTTTTGTTGTTTCATGACCTTAGTTCACGTATGTTGAGATGAACGAGTTCAGAGTTATTAAACACGATGGCCGAGAGCGAAAAACCAACTCAACGAGTTAAAAATACGGATGTATTTCAACTAACACTGGCAAGAGCGCTGATCCTTAGCGTCGCTTGGGTGTTGCTATGGCGGTTCTCAGCCATACTCGAATATGCGCCTTATGCCAGTATCTGGTATCCACCGGCTGGTCTCACATTCGCGGCGTTACTTGTATATGGTTGGCGAACTGTTTTACTAATCGCGCCACTAGCCTTACTGATGAACTACTGGTTAACCCACATGTATGGGCTTTCTCCGCCGGCTGGAGAGCTTTTTTATCATAGTGCCTTGTTTGCTATTGGGCACATCTCAGCATACGCGATAGGTGCTTTGTTTTTGCGTCAGTTTATTCGTTTGCAAGTGATTCAGACCCTTCCGGGGTTTGTCATGAGCTTCGTTTTAATGGGCGCAGTTACCGCTTTATTGGCATCGTTTTTTGGTAGCCAAGTGTTGCTGACGACTGGGCTTATCACTGTTTTTGATTTATATGAAGTTTGGCTGCCTTGGTGGATCGGCGATTTGGTTGGTGTTTTGGTACTTTCGCCTTTATTTGTTGGCATCATGTTTTGGCGCAGTGCACTTTATTCAGTATGGCAACGGCGTTTACGTTTTAGTACTTTTGAATCAAGTGTCTATCAATACGGCCTGAAGGTTGGGTATAACGTAGCCGGTGTGTTTGTTCTATCGCTGTTAACTTGGTGGTTTCAACGCCCGGAAATAGCATTTTTATTCTTCTTTTTTGTGTTACCGCAATTGTGGATTGCCTACACTGAGTCGGCATTTCGCTCGGCGGTGAGTTTAGCTATCTTAAGTTTGTCGATGGCGCTTGGCTTATTTATGTTCCGCATCGGTGAAAGCGCACTCATCGTTCAGTTCGCGATTTCGGTCATTGCCACCAGTGTCTACTTCAGTATTGCGGTGCCTGCCATGTTAGCTGAGCGTGAACGCTCGCAATATCAGCCCTACCTCGATCATTTGACGAAAGTAGCGAGCCGAACCTACTTTCTTGAAGTCGGCCGCGATGAGATTGAACGAGCGTCGTATCATGGTTATCCGGTCGCGTTAGCCATTGTCGACATTGACAACTTTCGCAATATTCAATATTCAGCAGGGCATGAAGTCGCAGACAGATTATTACAAAAGGTATCGGAGAGCTTGCAAGGGCATTTGCGACACTCGGATATCTTAGCGCGCGGACGCGGTGCTACCTTCCTGTTTTTAATGCCCGATACAACAAAAGAACATGCTGAACGAGCGATCAATCAAATGCTTACAAGCTTGCATTACTTGAATATTCCGCAGCTAACCTTTGCGATGGAGCTGCAGTCCGTGACGGTTGAGATTGACACGGATGAAAGTATTGAAAGCGCGCTTGATCGCGCAGCGAGTCAGCTCAATCCGCGCTGAACATCTAAGCTTTAATCGTTTAAGTACGTTTAAATAAAATCATGGTTTCACTATGAGCAGTCTGCGGAAACATATCCATGATGCCATAACGTTCGATTTCATAGCCTTGCTCAACTAACTCAGCAGCGTCCCGAGCAAGTGTAGCTGGATTGCACGACACATACAGAATGCGTTTTGTATTTAATTCGGCGATCTGACGACAAATATCGATGGCGCCCGTGCGCGGTGGGTCAAGGAGAATAAAGTCATAACTCTGACTGGCCCAACGTGCTTTGCTTAGCGGTTGCTGGAGGTCGCTGGCAATAAATTCTACATTACTTATTTGATTTAGCGCTGCATTACTCGTTGCTCGCTGAACTTGTTCGTTGACGCCTTCAACGCCAGTCATATTTTTCACATGCAGGGCGAGTGGCAAGGTGAAATTACCGAAGCCACAAAATAGGTCTAAACCAACTTCACCGGACTTAGGTTGCAACCAGTCAATCGCTTGCGCGACCATTTGTTGATTAATCTCAGCATTAACTTGGAGAAAGTCGTGCGCTTGAAACTCAAGCTTAATGTCGCCGACTGAATACATGAGCGGGCGCAATTGAGCTGCATCAAGCTGTCGATATCGCAGCGATTTTTTGCCTTGGCCTGCGCTTTCAGCGAACACAACCGTCACTTGATGTTGTTGTGAAAACTCGCGCCAAAGTTGCTCATCATGGGCGCTTAGTGCTCGCAATAGCCTGACCAGAACGCGAGGCTGTGGCTCCGCAGCGATCAGCTCAATATGGCCAATGTGAGCGCGTCCTTGTAACTGCGGTAAGAATGTTTGCAACTGCGGTAACAACGATTGCAGCGCAGAGCACAAGACGGGGCAATGATTGATTGCAACAATTTGTTTTGAATCGCGCGCGCGGAATCCCACGGAAAATTTTTGCGAACGGGTCTCTGTCAGTGCCAATCGAGCCTTGCGTCGATAGCCATATCCAGCAGCAACTAACGGTGGGTCTTGCTCTGGTAAAGGAAGTGCTGCACGGGCTTCAGTTTGATGTTGCAGTTGTTCTTGGGTGATTTTTTGTTTGAATCTGATTTGCTCGTCGGCAACGAGATGTTGCAACGAACAACCGCCACAGGCAGAAAAGTGTTCGCATTGAGGCTCACGGCGGTGCGATGACGCAACTTTAATTGTGCTGACTTGCCCTTCATTAAAACGGCTGTGACTAGCGCTAATTTGGACATTCACGTATTCGTCTGGCAAAGCACCTGCAATAAACGTAATTTTGCCATATTGATCTTTCGCAATACCGCGGCCGTCGTGACTTAAGCGTTCTACTGTCAGTGTTGATACACTGTCCGGATTGCGTTCAGCCGATGCTAACTGTGACTGACTCGCTGGTTGGCGTTCACGCTTTTTCGCTTTTGCTTTTTCACGTTTCTCTTTCAAATGACGGTCGAACAATGATGGCATAACAGATTCTCACACAAATACTTAAGACGACAGTTTACCATTAATTAACCTTTCGGTTTCCAAATCTTGTGCTATCTTTAATTACGTATTAGAAACAAGCATTTCCTTTATTCGAACAAACATTTAATTCTCAACAAGGAGTAGGCAATGGGGGTCGAAGTGAGTGGATTACTAGGACTGATTGTTTTAATTTTAAATATTTATGCGATTGTTAAAACGGTTCAGAGTGGTGCAGGAACAGGTTCGAAAGTACTGTGGATTGTTTTAATTATTCTATTGCCAGTGATTGGTTTTATTCTTTGGTTTTTACTTGGGCCGAAAGGCTGACGCTTACAACAGTAAAAAGGCCGCTTCATTGAAGCGGCCTTTTTTTGCTGCTTAGTCACCGAGTGACAAGAGCGTCGCATTGCCGCCAACGGCGGTAATATTGTCGGTGAAGGTTTTTTCAGTCATGAAGGCGTAGAGGTAGTGTGGACCACCGGCCTTCGGCCCAGTACCAGACAAGCCTCGGCCGCCGAACGGTTGGACACCAACGACCGCACCCACTTGGTTACGATTAATATAAACGTTACCAACTTGAATACGCTTAGCGATGTCGTAAGCAAATGATTCGTTCCGGCTATGAATGCCAAACGTTAAGCCAAAACCGGTATTATTAATATCGGCGATTACTTGGTCTAAGTTATCACGCTGGAAGCGAATAACATGCAAGATCGGTCCGAAGTTTTCACGGTGTAATTGGTTAATTGAATCGATTTCAATCGCTGTTGGCGTGACGAAAGTGCCGCCATTGGTGTAGTCCGGCATGGGTGCTTCGGCAAGTAACTTACCAACATGCTGAATATCAATAATGTGCTGCTCGAGGTTGGTCTTGGCAACACCGTCAATAACTGGACCGACATCCGTTTTGTGATCAATCGGATCACCCACTAAGAGCTCTTGCATCGCACCTTTGAGCAATTCGATGACACGATCGGCAACATCATCCTGAATATAGAGAACCCGCAATGCAGAACAGCGTTGACCAGCACTCTTAAATGCGCTGCCAACAATGTCGGTTACGGCTTGTTCAGGTAACGCGGTCGAGTCAACCAACATCGCGTTTTGGCCGCCAGTCTCTGCGATTAATGGCACCAATGCACCAGTACGAGCTGCAAGGGCGCGGTTGATCGCTTGTGCAGTATTGGTTGAACCGGTGAAACAGACACCTGCGATTTCATCTTGGCTGACTAAGAAGGAACCAACTTCAGCGCCTTTACCCGGCAGGAATTGCAGTACAAAGCATTCACCAGGAATACCCGCTTCAAGCGCAAGTTGTACAGCACGATAAGCCACTAAACCGGTTTGCTCTGCTGGTTTGGCGATGACGCAGTTACCAGTCGCTAATGCAGCACTCACTTGACCTAAGAAAATTGCCAACGGGAAGTTCCATGGACTGATACAAATAAACGTACCACGACCTTGGACAAACAGTTCGTTAGTTTCACCTGTCGGACCCGGCAGTTTTTCGCCAGCGGCCATTAACTTACGTGCTTGAATGGCGTAGTAGCGACAGAAATCAACGGCTTCGCGTACTTCATCGATACCATCTTGCAAGGTCTTGCCGGCTTCTAAGGTACAAAGCGCAATCAATTCATGGAGATTCTCTTCGAGCAAATCAGCCAGCTTTTCGAGCGCTTCGGCACGGACATTGACGTCTGTGTTGGTCCAACGCGAATAGGCTTGGTTAGCAGTGTGCAAGGCTTGAGCGGCAAGCTCTGCGTCAGCCCAACCAATCGTACCGATTTGATGCGTACTTTGTTGGGGCGAGGTCACACCGACACGTTGAATCGTTTCAACCAGTTTCCCGTTAACGATTGGGCCACCTTGCCACTGATTATTCTGGAAGCTGCGAACCTTATGGAAGAATTCAGCACCCTGAGACTCAATATTCATGTTTAACCCCAGTGAATTTTTGCGTTGGCCGAAGATCTGTGTCGGCAATGGAATTTGGTCATTGGCTAAGCTTGGCTTTTTGCGCAGATTTAGCAATGGATACTCGACCAGACTTTCAATTGGTACTGAAGGGTCAAGTAGTTTGTGAACGAACGAGCTATTTGCACCATTTTCAAGGAGTCGGCGCACCAAATAGGGCAGTAACTCTTTATGGGCACCGACAGGCGCATAAATGCGCACTGTTTTGCCCGGATTCTTCACTAAGAATTCGTCGTATAAGTCTTTGCCCATGCCATGCAAGCGCTGGAACTCATAGCGACGATCACCCGCTAAATGTTGAATGCTAACAATGGTTTGTGCATTGTGCGTGGCAAACTGCGGATAAATATGGCCATTGGTATCGTCGCTTAATAAATAGCGCGCGCAGGCCATGTAGGACACATCGGTACTGGCTTTGCGGGTAAATACGGGATAGCCCGGCAAACCAAGCTGCTGACAGTGTTTGATTTCGGTATCCCAATAGGCCCCTTTCACCAGACGCACTGGAATTTCGTCGCCGCCGTCTTTGGCTAGAGCATTTATCCAACACAAGACCGGAAGCGCACGCTTTGAATAGGCTTGGACCACCAATCCAAAATAGGGCCAATCTTTGCAGACACCGCTGCGATAGACCTTCTCAAATAATTCGAGAGAGAGTTCAAGGCGATCCATTTCTTCTGCGTCGATACTGACGCCAACATTGGCTTGTTTCGCCAGCGTGATGAGGTCGGTCAATGTCGCTGCAAGTTCACTAAGAACGCGTTCACGATTGGCAACTTCATAACGAGGATGTAAAGCCGACAGTTTGATCGAAATAGTCGGGCGCGGGACGTTAGGGTTGTTGAATGCCTCACGACCGACACGCTGAATCGAGTTCACATACGCTTGCTTATAGCGCTCAGCGTCCTTACTCGTTAAAGCGGCCTCA
>JAMCWV010000040.1:0-1795 GCA_023481025.1 Gammaproteobacteria bacterium | reverse complement strand
TGCTTGATAGGTTGCTGTGCGGACCATTGGCTCGCCGATGCGTTTGACCAACCGACGGAAACGCGACACAGCAGTGTCGCGTTGACGGCCATGTGGATTAATCACGTTATTAGCGAGGTTGAGTCCCCAAGTACCGGTGTTGACTAAAATCGACTCGCTCTTTTTGCGGTAGTCGCTCCAAGCACCTTTACCCAGTTTGTCTTGAATTAAAGAGTCTGCGGTGAAACTGTCAGGAATCCGCAACAATGCTTCGGCGAGGCACATTAAAATAATGCCTTCTTCGGTGTCTAGGCTATATTGTTGCAGGAATGCATCAACGCCATCACCGCCTTGGGTCTTTTCGCGAACGCGATGCACCAAGTCATGAGCCGAATGAGTCAATCCGTCAATGGTTTCCTGATCTTCTGGAACCAACTTAATTAACTCTTCCAAGTAGGCATTTTCATCGACTGAATAATTTTCAGTAATTGCCTTGCGCAGCTCAGCTAACTGGCTCGCCTGATAGTGTGTTGACAACACTTGACTGGCTTTAAACATTGCCTCTCCTGTAACCTAAAATCCGGCGTTAACCGGTACTGCGGATCCCCTCGGGACATGGCCGCCATTGTATGATTATTTTGCGCCGCGTAAACCCTTGTGTGCACGATTTTTCGACTTTTTCCGGGGACAATGCGGTGAATGCTTGATAACCATCAAGAAACTTTGTTGACCTAGGTTCGAACGAAGCCGCAGAATAGAACTTTGGCACGACTCAAATTGGGATAAGTTGGATGTCGCAGCATACGCATGAAGTTGAGCTTAAATATCTAATAGATAAGAATAAAATTGGCGATTTGCGCGTTTTTTTAAACACGTATTTGTTGCCGCAAACGACATTGCAATTGGCTAATGTTTACTTTGATACAAACGCTACCGATCTGGGCAACGCAAAAATCGGGTTGCGTATTCGGCGCTGGAATGACCAGTGCGAACAAACTGTAATGTCCGGATTGCGTTCATCTGGCGCGCAGAGTGAGCGGCCAGAATACACGGCGCCATGCACGACTGAAATTCCAAATTTAGCGCTTTTTCCAGCCCATATCTGGCCCAAGCACTGGAATCTAGAGTCGGTTCAAGCAGCGTTAATTGTGCAGTTCCGCACCGACTTTAGGCGTGAACGTTGGTTACTAAAAGAAGGTGACTCAGTCGCTGAAGTGGCTTTAGACCAAGGCTTAATACTGGCCGCCGAGCAAACCGAAGAAATCTCTGAGCTGGAAGTTGAAATGCAACGTGGCCGCCTCGACGACCTGTTACCGACGATTGAACAGATTTGCTCTGAATTTTCGCTGTTACCGGGCAGCAAAAGCAAAGCGCAACGTGGCTATGCCTTGCTAGCGCGGAGCCAACGTAAGGATCTTTGAAATGCTCTTAATGCCAACGACCGATCTGCGTCCAGAGCAAGGTTTAAAACTACATCCGCGTATTGAGGCCGATAGTCAACGGGATCTTGAACGCTTAGGTACCTTGTTGTCCGACTCTGAGCAGCAACCGGAGCTAATTTGGCTGGTGCAAGTGAGTCCCTTTCTTGCCCGCATCATCATGCGTTATCAAACCTTGGCTCTTGACCGAATTTTGGCCCCTTCGGCAGCAAATCGCCAAGACTTGCGTGCGCAATTGCAGACCGCAGATAGTGAACAGGAGGTCATGAAGGTGTTGCGACAATTTCGCCATTTAGAAATGGCCCGGATTGCGGCTCTCGATCTGCTTGGCTTAATGCCTTTGGCACGGGTACTCAATGAATGCTCGGCGGCCAGTA
>JAMCWV010000262.1 GCA_023481025.1 Gammaproteobacteria bacterium | reverse complement strand
GAAATAATTAAAACAGTAATGTAGGCCCTTGGAAACCAATAGTGCTTGCTGAAAAATAAATAAATCAAATAGAGCGAAGCAATTAACATGGCGAAATGATAAAACATCTCAAAGCGCACAATCGTTAACCACCAAGGATGATAGAACTCAGAGCCAGGCGTCGTGAACTGTTCAAAATCGATGCTGGATAACAAGTCGTTGAGCATCGGCAAGTCGACCGATAGCAAGCGTATGGGTGTTAAGAACAAACCCAATGCAAGTAACAGCAGCCAACCACCAAGTCCCTGTACTTCTTTTTGTTCTGCCATGCTGGCATTTCCTTGTTCGGTCGATATGGGTTATTCAATTACTTCTCGGCGGCGGCGCTGATAATCTTCATACGACGGTTCAACATCTCGCATGCATTCAGCTTGCTGCGCGGGTGGTAAGCGACGGCATTCATTCCGTTTGCTTTCTTGGGCCACATCGAAGAGTTGTCGACCACTACACCCAGATAGTAAAACAATGAGACTAACGAGAAATATGACTCGCATCGGAAACTCCATTCGAATTAACGTATATTTTCGCTGATACGAGCGAAGCGCGCCCGCTCTTCGCGACTCAAGGTGTCAAGCCAAACACACAGATAGCTGGGCTGTTCATGCGCACTTGCGCGAAATCTTACGCGAATGTAGCCCAAACCACGCTGGGGTTGATCAAATTGACCATGCACCTGTTGGCCTGCGGGATATTGCATGCATGCCCCGCCTAACTCATCGCACGACAGTAGTTTTGGTTGCGGCCGCAACAGTAACCAACGCATCACCATAAAGACGACCGCCCAAACGACTCCAGCGAACCCAACTGAAAGACTCGATAGTACGCTCATCAGTGTCATTATGGCTAAACATTGGCCAACGTGCGACTGCGACGTTGAGCGGCCTTGCTTAAACTGAAACACATCCATGTTGTCACATTGAACTCGGTTAGACTTTCACACGCTTGAGCATCAGCTCAACCATTGCTGCCAAATCAGGATCTGGGCACGGCTTATGGCCCATAAACCAAGCAAATAGATCCGGATCATCACAGGTCAATAAACGTCTGAACACCGCCTGTTGCTGATCATCGAGCTCGTCATAAGCTTCTTCCACAAACGGCGCAAAAAGCACATCTAGTTCCAGCATGCCGCGGCGACAAGCCCAGCGCATGCGCCGTTTATCTTTCAACGCGTCTTCAGATTGTTTTAAAAACTGCATGAATCATCCTCTACGGGAATTGTTAGGCTATAACCGCCATTTTATCAGAGTCTGCGGCCATGATAAGCTTAAACGCTTGAAAAAGTTAGTGGCCGCCCCCACCTTTTATTTAATCGTATGCTCGTGTCATTAAAGAGGTCTTTTGTGTCAGTATTCCAGTCCCAAGTTCTTGAGCAAGCCGAACCTAGTGTAATCGCAGATCTGAATGATTATGGTGTCATCCATGTTGCCGGTCCTGATGCCGACAAGTTTCTTCAAGGTCAGATTACTTGCGACGTCAATGAGCTCTCGCATTCTAACTGGCTATTTGGCGGGCATTGCGATGCAAAAGGTAAGTTATGGAGTATTTTTCGTGCCATCCGCAGTGAGCAAGGTATTTATTTGCTGCAGCCGAAAGCAACAATTGATGCAAGTTTAGCGCAGCTGCAAAAATTTGGTGTTTTCAGCAAAGTTGAAATTACTGATGCGAGTAATGCGCATCGTTGTATGCTCGTCCTCGGCGCCGATGCTGCCGCACGAGTAACTGAATTAACGGGTATCGAGGCACAACAACCACATGAACATGTCAATGACTTGCATGTGCTAACAATGACCGACCATGCTTATTTACTTGTGCTCCCTGCTAATTTTAAAGTACACGCAAATTTACTTGGTCCTGAGTGGTGGCATGCGCTCCACATCAAAAAAGGTTGGCCTTGGTTAAGTCAGGAGCATGCCAGCGAATTTATTCCGCAAATGGTCAATCTTGACCGTATCGGCGGTATCAGCTTTAAAAAAGGTTGCTACATCGGTCAGGAAACTATTGCGCGGATGCACTATAAAGGCCAAAACAAACGCCGCCTCACAACGCTTGAGGGGCAAGCAGATTCGTTACCGACACCAAGTGACCAACTTGAAGTTCAGGTTGGGGAAAATTGGCGTCGCGCGGGTGCAGTTATCAGCGCAGTGCGTTATGATAACGAAGTCGTAGCAATCCAAGCAGTGCTTCCTGACGATCTTGAAGCAAGTGCTCGATTGCGAATTAAAGGGCAGGATTCCAGTTCATTCACCCCCTGCCCATCTTCAGATGAAAACGGAACTAAATAATGAGTGATACCATTAGTCAAGATAAAGCAGTCACGATCCATTACGTTGTTAAAAATGGTGACGGCGTAACCTTAGATCAGTCTGCTGAAGAGCGTCCACTAGCGTTTATTTTCGGCCGCGGTATGTTAATTCCTGGTTTGGAAAAAGCCTTGGAAGGTAAAACTGCAGGCGAAGAGTTGAGCGCAGAAATCCCTGCTGCCGACGCTTATGGCGAGCGTCACGACGGTTTGGTACAAACGGTTCCGCGTAACCTATTTGGTGACCAAGAAGTTAACCCAGGTATGCAGTTCCGTGCGAGTACGGACAATGGCGAACAGTCAGTTATGATTATCGAAGTAACCGACACTGAAGTAACTGTCGATGGTAACCATCCTCTTGCGGGTGTTGACTTAAGCTTTGAAGTTACAGTTGTCGACGTCCGTGAAGCTACGGCAGAAGAATTGTCGCATGGTCATGTTCATGGTCCAGGTGGCGTCGAGCATTAATCGTGTGACGTTGAAGTGAAAACAGCCGGTAATATTCTCACGTTGCCGGCTATTTTCTCACCTTGTGGCAGTTTGCCGCACGCAACCCGCCTTTATTTTAATTTTTATCATCTTAAAATTAATAAAAAATCACTTTAGACAATCTCTTACCTGCACAATAAGTGCCATCAGACTGGGCTTTTCAGTCATACTTTTCTGATTTAATCCGTGTTTTTTCCACTTCAGATTGCACTTGCAGGCCATTTCAAACTACACTGCGTATAAATATCCAGCAATAAGAGTCTTGCAAACGTTGCAATCGTTCGTCCCAAGGATAAGGATTTTGGGGGTAATGTCGTATGAGTAAAGCATTAACACAGGAAACGGAGAAGAAAGTCCTGTCGATGCCACAACCTATTTCACGGTTGTCTGAGCATTTACTCCATGAGCAATTCTCGGTTGCATTGCAGCCGCGTGTGAACGTGCATACTCAATTACTGCATGGATTTGAGGTTTTTGCGCGATGGCAACATCCACAACGGGGGTACATCGCCCCAGCTCAGTTTATTCACATTGCCGAAAGCCAAGAACTCATCGATCAACTGACTTTTTTCGTCATCGAACAAGCTGCGCCGATTTTCAAACAATATAATCAAAGTCATGCGCTCAAACTTTCAATCAATATTAGTCCTTTATCGTTTCGTCACCCGGACTTTCTCACAGAGTTGCTGCGCATCTGCGAACAATCCGGTTTAAAACCAAAACAGTTGATCCTCGACTTCCCCGAATCAGTTGTCACCGACGACTTTCAAACATTTTCTTTGTTACTGGATCAGTTTCGGGAAGCTGGATTTTTAGTCGCGCTTGACGATTTCGGCACCTCCGACGCAACGGCGTTAAATATCGATCGCATGCACTTATATGAATTAAAGCTCGATTACACCATCACCAAAGCGATGGTCAAAGACAAAGAATCACGCTTTCTTGCCCAATCAGCGATTACCGTTGCCCGTCATAGCGATGTTTTGATTACTGCAGAATGTATTGAAGATCAAGACACGCTTGATCTCGCTAAGCGTTTGGGTGTCGATATCGTCCAAGGGTATTTTATTGGTAAGCCTATGTTCAAAGAAGAGTTAGCGAATTGGTGGCAAGCGTATCAAAAAACCCTGTGTAATTATTAGTAAAAAGCCCCTACAGAGAGAACTGTAAGGGCTCGCTTTATCAAGAGTAGTCTAAACCACTAATCCTGTTTACCACTCGGCCGCATATGCGGAAATAACAAGACGTCGCGAATGGAAGGCGAATCCGTCAATAACATGACCAGTCGATCAATACCGATTCCCTCGCCCGCCGTCGGTGGTAAGCCGTATTCTAAAGCAGTGACATAGTCTGCATCGTAAAACATTGCCTCAGCATCACCTGCCTCTTTTTGTTCCACTTGATCTTTGAAGCGTTGCGCCTGATCTTCAGCGTCGTTTAACTCGGAGAAACCGTTGGCAATCTCACGACCACCGACAAAGAATTCAAAGCGGTCAGTTACAAATGGGTCGTCGTCGCTACGACGCGCTAATGGCGACACTTCTGCCGGATAGGCAGTTATGAAGGTTGGTTGCATTAATTGATGCTCAGCGGTTTCCTCGAAGATTTCAATTTGAATCTTACCCAATCCCCAATTCTTTTGAACTTTAATGCCTAATTTTTCTGCGTATGCTGTTGCTTGCGCGAGGTCCAACACGGCTTCCCGACTGAGTTCAGGGTTGTACTGCAGGATAGCGTCAACGACGGTTAAACGCGCAAACGGTTCACCGAAGTGGAATGTTTCACCTTGATACTGAACATCGGCACTACCTAATAACGCCATGCACAAACCGCGTACCATGGTTTCAGTCAAGTCCATCAGATCATGATAATCCGCATAGCCCCAGTAGAATTCAAGCATGGTAAATTCAGGATTGTGTCGCGTCGACAAGCCTTCATTGCGGAAGTTACGATTGATTTCAAATACCTTCTCAAAACCACCGACGACTAACCGTTTCAGATACAACTCTGGGGCGATACGCAAATACAGATCCATATCCAAAGCATTGTGATGGGTGACGAATGGACGTGCCGACGCGCCACCTGGAATCGTCTGCATCATCGGCGTTTCAACTTCTAAGAAGTCACGCTCAGCAAGGAAGCGGCGAATGTAATCGATCGCTTTACTGCGCATGACGAAAGTATCACGCGACTGTTGATTAACAATCAAATCGAGATAGCGCTGACGATAACGAGTTTCTTGATCCGCTAAACCATGGAATTTATCCGGTAACGGTCGTAATGCCTTTGTCAGTAAACGGATATCATCGACTTGGACGGTAAGCTCACCGGTTTTGGTTTTAAACAAGGTACCGCTAGCAGCAATAATGTCGCCTAAATCCCACTTCTTAAAGCCATCGTTGTAGACACCTTCAGGCAAGTTATCACGAGCAACATACACTTGAATTTGACCGCTCATGTCTTGCAAGGTCGCAAAACTCGCTTTACCCATGATGCGACGAAGCATCATTCGACCAGCGATGTGCACGCGAATACCCTCGGCAACAAGCACATCACCGTCTTTGTCGCCATGTGCGCCGTGCAAATCAGCGGCTAAACTGTCGCGGCGAAAGTCATTCGGAAACGGATTTCCTGCTTCCCGCAACTGTTTTAATTTCTGTTTACGCTCACGGATTTGTTGATTTAAATCTTGGGCTTCTGGCTGCTGTTTATCAGTCATAGATATTCCTCAATCGTCTTTACTTCGTGGCGTAAGGTTACAAGCCAGATTTCAAACTAGCTTGAATAAAACGGTCTAAGTCACCGTCCAGTACCGCTTGGGTGTTGCGTGTTTCCACACCAGTACGGAGATCTTTAATACGTGAGTCATCGAGTACGTAAGAGCGAATCTGGCTACCCCAACCAATGTCTGACTTGGTGTCTTCGAGCGCTTGTTTCGCTTCATTTTGCTTTTGAATTTCCATTTCATAAAGTTTGGCACGAAGCTGCTTCATCGCCGCATCTTTGTTTTTATGCTGGGAGCGATCACTTTGGCACTGAACGACAATACCTGACGGTTCGTGGGTAATTCGCACCGCTGAGTCAGTCCGGTTAACGTGCTGTCCGCCCGCACCCGAAGCACGATAGGTATCAATGCGCAAGTCTGCTGGATTGATATCGATCTCAATATCGTCATCAATTTCCGGATAGGCAAATGCCGAAGCAAATGAGGTGTGTCGACGGTTGCCGGAATCAAATGGCGACTTTCGAACTAAACGGTGAACACCGGTTTCGGTGCGTAACCAGCCAAAAGCATGATCACCCGCAAAGCGAATTGTCGCGGACTTGATGCCGGCAACTTCACCCTCAGATAACTCGGTGATTTCGGTTTTCATGCCATGGGCTTCACCCCAGCGTAAATACATGCGTAACAACATGCTACACCAGTCTTGCGCTTCTGTGCCGCCAGAGCCTGCTTGCAAGTCGAGATAACAGTCATTCGCGTCGTTGGGCCCCGAAAACATGCGACGAAATTCAAGCAGCTCGAGCGCCTTGCGCCACTTACCCACTTCTTGGTCCGCTTCGATCAACATGTCTTCGTCGTCTTCTTCGCTTGCCAGCTCAAGAAAGCCAGCCGCGTCTTGCAAACCCTGCTCGAGGTCACGAAAGGTGTGCACGATTTGTTCTAAGTTCGCTCGTTCTTTACCGAGTGCTTGCGCTTTTTCTGGCTCGTTCCAGACCTTTGGATCTTCGAGCTCACGTTCAACTTCTTCGAGACGTTCAGATTTTGTCTCTAAGTCAAAGATACCCCCTAAGCTGCGCCATGCGCTGCTTGAGGTCTTCAATTTGATTGGCAATTGCGTTGCTTTCCAGCATCGTATTTAGTCCCGAGTGTCTGACTTTGACGTAGCGGCGCCTTTACCTTTACAACACATACGTTGCGTAAACACATAAGGTCAACCACTACAATGGCAAAAATAGCCGCGTATTCTAGCTGATTTCGAGTCTAAACAACAGAGGTTCCAAGGAAAATCAAAAGATGTGTTCGATCATCAATTGCACCGATTGAACTCCGCGAAATTCATTGACGTCAAGACGATAAACCAGATGTATTTCCTGTTGTTCACGCCATTCCCACGCCGCCCGGGGAACGTTAAATGCGATCGCATCGAGCGCTGGACCACCAGTTATTGGCTGAAGCTGCAGTTTCAAGTGCACATCTTTCAGCCAACGTCGATCCAGCACACGGAATTGACCATCAAAAACTGGCGCAGGGAAGTCTTGCCCAAATGGCCCAGCGCTTTGTAAGACCTGTGCGGATTGCAGTGTAAGCTCTGCACTGCCAAGTTCACCATCCGACCAAATCACCCGTGATAAGTCGCCTTCGCCAATCCAATCCATAGCAACGCGTTGCAGCACTGCATTGAACTCTGCCCACGCAGCGCGCGGAACGGATAAGCCAGCTGCCATTGCATGACCGCCGAAACGCGAGATAACACCTGGCGCTTCACTGGCAACTTGGGCCAATAGATCACGAATATGAACGCCAGTGACGGAACGGCAGGAGCCTTTCAGTTCATCACCATCCGCTGGAGCAAATACCATGACCGGACGATAATATTGTTCTTTCAATCGACCAGCGAGAATGCCAATAACACCTTGATGGAAGCTTTCGTCTTGCACAGTCAAAATCGACGGAAGTTGCTCCTGAAGACTCAACTGGGCCAAACACCGCTCGGCGTCCGCCTGCATATCCACCTCAATTTGACGACGCTGACGATTCAATTCATCTAATCGCAATGCAATCATCCGGGCTTGCTGAAAGTCAGGCGCTAACAGACACTCAATGCCCATTTGAATATCATCTAAACGGCCTGCAGCATTAATCCGCGGGCCGACAGCGAAGCCCAGATCGGCTGCACTGATTTGCCGATAATCGCGCCCCGCTACTTCCAATAAAGCCAAAATTCCCGGACGACAGCGGCCTTCCCGAATGCGACCGAGTCCTTGCTGGACGAGAATTCGGTTATTGTAGTCCAAGGGTACGACATCAGCGACCGAGCCTAGAGCCACAAGATCAAGATAATCAGCAATGTTAATTTTTGCCGCAATATGATCAGGACGGTGTTGTCGGAATCGAGCTCGCACAGCCAACAGCAGATAGAACGCAACACCAACACCGGCCAAACTCTTACTCGGAAAGGAACAGTCGAAGCGGTTGGGGTTGACGATTGCGGCCGCAGCCGGTAGCGCAGCGCCTTGCAAATGGTGGTCGGTAATGATCACTTGCAAACCCAACTGATTCGCTCGTTCAACACCAGTGAAGCTGCTGATACCATTGTCGACGGTAATCAGCAGTTCAGCGCCTTGTTGGTGGGCGTAATCGACTAACCCTGGCGACAAACCATAACCATCAGCAAATCGGTTAGGCACCAAATACATCAGCTGGGTTGCGCCCATGGCGCGCAACGCCGACATAAGTAATGCCACGCTGGTCGCACCGTCCGCATCAAAATCGCCGCAAATACAAATTTTCCGATGCTGCTCAATGGCACCTGCCACAATCTCCGCCGCGCGTTCACAGTCCTTTAACTGTTGAAAATGAATCAGCCCGCGCGCAGAGAGGTCAAGTTCTTGCATTGTGGTGACGCCACGATTCGCGTAAATCCGGCGTAGAATCACAGGTAACGACGGATCCAATTGTTCGGAGATTGACCCACCGCGGCGTTGAAGTTGTGGTGTTAGTAAGGAACTCGACATAGTTCTACTTCTAGTTATGGACAATCAACCACGAGGATGGTGGATTTCGTGAAGTTGTTTTAATCGCGCTTTGGCGACTTGGGTATAGATTTGTGTGGTGGCTATATCAGCATGCCCGAGCAGCATTTGCAAGGCACGCAAGTCGGCACCATGATTGAGTAAGTGGGTTGCAAAAGCATGACGAAGTCGGTGCGGCGAAATTGATTCGGGCAACCCGGCTTGCAACGCGTACCGGCGAATTCGATGCCAAAATGTCTGCCGCGTCATTTGTTGACCGCGTTGCGATAAGAAAATCACATCCGTGCTTGCTTTCATCATTTCCGGGCGACTATAGCGCAAATACTGCTCTAACCAATGCAGCGCTTCTTCGCCCATCGGCACCAAACGCTCCTTATCACCTTTACCGACCACCCGCACTAGACCTTGGCGGAGGCTTACCTCACTCAACTTTAACGCCACCAGTTCACTTACACGCAGCCCTGTGGCGTACAATAACTCCAACATCGCTTTGTCTCGCAGACCCAAAGGTTCGTTGGTGACCGGCGCTTGTAAAAGCGCATTGATATCTTGCTCACTAATTGACTTCGGCAGTGATGCGGGTAATTTCGGGCTGTTTAAATGTGCGGTTGGATCATCGTTACGCTGCTTAGTACGCAATAAGTAGCCATAATACTTCCGCAAACTGCTTAACAAACGCGCCTGCGAACGCGCCTTTAAGCCAAGTTCACGGCGGACACCTAAGTAGCTAGTAATATCGTCGCTACTGGCTTGCGCTAAAGTACCGGACTGTTTCTCGAGCCACTGTTGAAAGTGTTGCAAATCACTTCGATAGGCCGCCAACGTGTGTTGACTTACCCCTTGTTGTAACCAAAGCTTATCGAGGAACTCGTCAATATCGGTCATTTCGGCCACACCAAAAAAACGTGTCTGACCATTAGTATGCCAGACACGTTTCCGATTGGTAGGGAAAAGTTATGGAATTAATTGATGAGCCAACCTACTGATGCAACGTACCGTTCTGATAATCCATGAACGCTTGGCGTAATTCTGCTTCTGTGTTCATTACAAACGGACCATATTGCGCGATCGGTTCACCGATCGGTTTCGCGGCAATCAGTAAGAATTCGACCGCATTAGCAATTTCAACGGTTACATCCGCATCATCGGCTAACTCGAGTAGCTCGCCTGCTTGCGCAGTAATTCCCGCAATCGTCACTGCACCTTTATACACATACAGCAGTCGTGTTTGCTGACCCTGTTGTGGTAAAGCGAATTGGGCCGGCGTGCTGATACGATAATCGAGGTAGAGAAACTCGCGTCCCGGCGCTTTAACAGGCCCCGTTTCCCCCTGAAACTGCCCAGACAAGACACGCACGATACCACCATCGACATCGACTTCTGGCACCTGCGCTGCTGGGATATCCGCATACTAAGGTTCACTCATTTTCTCGGCAGCGGGCAAATTTAACCAAAGCTGGAACCCCCACATGAGGCCATCTTTCTGCTTTGGCATTTCCGAGTGGATCATGCCTCGCGCCGCTTTCATCCACTGCAAACCACCGCTAGTGATTTCGCCTTTATTACCCTTAGAATCTTCATGCGCCATATTCCCGGCCAACATGTAGGTTAAGGTACAAAAGCCACGATGTGGATGTGGTGGAAAACCAGCAATGTAGTCGTTCGGATTATCTGACTTAAATTCGTCGAGCATCAGTATTGGATCGCGATGACGAAATGCAGGTTGATTAATCACACGGCTCAACTTAACGCCAGCACCATCTTGCGCAGGCATACCACGAACGCGATGTTTAATAATAGTTTGGCTCATACCATTGCTCCTACGCTTGACCCGCCGCCAGCTTGTGACGGTCGTGTGGTGCGGTAAAATCTAATTCAGGCCCTTTCGGTACGACACCGGTCGGGTTAATCATGTCATGACTGACATAGTAATGGGTTTTGATGTGGTCCATACGCACTGTTTCCGCAACACCCTCGACTTGGTACAATTCGCGAACAAAATTCCACAGGTTTGGGTAATCAACAATGCGTTTGAGGTTACATTTAAAGTGTCCAACGTAAACCGCGTCAAAACGAACTAAGGTCGTAAACAGTCGCCAATCTGCTTCGGTTAACTGAGAACCAGCAAGGTAGCGTTGGCCAGCTAATTTCTGTTCAAGTGTCGCGAGCCCATCGAATAAGGCGTCAAACGCTTCTTCGTAGGCAGACTGAGACGTTGCGAAGCCAGCTTTGT
>JAMCWV010000247.1 GCA_023481025.1 Gammaproteobacteria bacterium | reverse complement strand
GACGCTCTTCACCCGTTTGCGCTGAGAGCCACACTTCCTGTGGTTTCCCTTGTTCATTACGGACAATTCGTGGTGACAGATCCGGCACCAAATCAAGTTTATTCATCACCAGCAATTGCGGTACGTCAGTAGCGTCTATTTCAGCCAAAACCGCATCGACTTCACGCCGGTTTTCCGCCATTTGCTCGTCATGACAATCCATCACGTGCATGAGCAAATCGGCGTCTTTGGTTTCCTGCAACGTTGCTTTAAACGCCGCAACAAGGTCATGTGGTAAATGGCGAATAAAGCCGACCGTATCCGCAAAAATAACCGAACCAACGTCCGGCAATTCATATTTACGTAGAGTTGGGTCCAGTGTTGCAAATAGCTGGTCTGCGGCATACACGTTCGCGTCAGTTAAGCGGTTGAAGAGCGTCGACTTGCCCGCGTTGGTGTAACCCACTAAAGCAATGGTTGGTATTTCCGCTCGTTGTCTTGACCGGCGACCTTGCTCGCGTTGTTTTTCCACTTTGTCTAAACGACTAAGAATATGCTTAATGCGACCACGAATTAAACGACGGTCGGTTTCCAGCTGGGTTTCACCCGGACCACGAAGACCGATGCCCCCTTTCTGTCGTTCCAAGTGAGTCCAGCCGCGAATGAGTCGAGTCGACACGTGACGCAGCTGCGCCAGCTCAACCTGCAATTTACCCTCATGGGTACGGGCACGTTGGGCAAAAATATCAAGAATTAAACCGGTGCGATCAAGAACACGAGCTTTTACAACTCGCTCAATATTACGCTCCTGCGAAGGCGACAACGCGTGATTAAAAATAACCACTTCCGCACCAGTGCTTTGCACTAGGGCCGCGACCTCTTCGGTTTTTCCCGAGCCGATAAATAGCCGAGAGTCTGGAGATTTACGTGAGGTTGTTACCACAGACACGGCTTCAACGCCGGCTGATGCAACTAATAATTTGAGTTCTTCGAGATCTTCGCGCGCTGATTCATGAGCAAAATCCACATGAACCAAAACGGCCTGCTCGCCACCTTCATACCGCTCAAACAAGCAAGCCGCTCCTAGCCTGTTTCCAGGCGATTAATTTATTCGTCGCTGTCATGTCCATTCTGGGGCGGATATTGGGTTGGCGTCCGCGCCGGCACAACAGTAGATATTGCATGCTTATAAACCATCTGACTGACAGTGTTTTTCAACAGCACAACAAATTGATCAAATGATTCAATTTGGCCCTGTAACTTAATTCCGTTTACCAAATAAATTGAAACGGGAATTCTCTCACGGCGCAATGCGTTCAAGAAAGGGTCTTGCAAAGTTTGCCCCTTGGCCATTTTTTGGCTCCTTATCTTATTAGTATTGTTACGGTTGCCAACTGCTACTTCTCTAGCTTCCTAAGCTACTCTGAGACTATTCATGAGTCTAGACAACGAGTGTAAAGACGCTGACATGCCAGAATAATATTACCATTTGGTAAACTATCACAGAGTTTAGCAACAAAACTGCTTTTTCGTCCAAATAGATTTTGGGACTTTTCTAAATATTTCAAGCAGCTTTTATACTTTTTCTGTTATCCAGGTTTCTGGCGGAACAGGTTCAGCCGCCAATATTGTGACGATTTGACGCAGTGCATCGGTTTCGAGCGGGTTCACCCACTGCAAACCCGGCCATGACCGTAACCAGGTTATTTGCCGTTTAGCTAACTGCCGCGTGGCAATAATTCCGCGTTCGCGCATTTCGTCGTAGCTCAGCTCACCGTCTAAGTGCAGCCACATTTGTCGATAACCCACACAACGCATTGACGGTAAATCGAGATGCAAGTCGCCACGTCCCCGCAATGCTGCCACTTCATCGGCGAAGCCCTGCTGCAGCATTAAATCAAAGCGTTGCTCAATACGCTCATGTAATACTTTTCGATCGGGTGGAGCCAACGCAATTTGCCAAGTTGGTAAATCAAGCCCCGGCTGCTGTGTTCGAGTGAGTGCCGTCAGGGTCTGTCCACTAATTTTATGGACTTCCAGAGCCCGCAATAAGCGTTGCGGATCATTTGGGTGAATTCGGGCTGCAGCTACTGCATCGATTTGTGCTAACTCGTCGTGCAATGTTTGCCAGCCCTCTTGCTCTGCACGCTGCTGAAAGTGTGCGCGCACTTGTGGGTCAGCCGCAGGAAGATTCGATAAACCCGCCAATAACGCTCGGTAATAAAGCATGGTGCCGCCCACAAGCACCGGAATATTCCCTCGGTCGCGAATGGCACCAATCAATTGTAATGCATCACGGCGAAAGTCTGCGGCTGAATACACCTCAGCCGGATCACGAATATCGACCAAGTGATGAGGGTACTGCTTGAGTTCTGCCGGAGTTGGCTTTGCTGTACCAATGTCCATATCGCGATAAATAAGTGCGGAGTCGACACTGACCAACTCAACCGGTAGTGCGTCGGCGAGCTGCATGCCGAGTGCTGTTTTTCCTGCCGCCGTTGGGCCACTCAAACAAATGACCCCACGCTGCAAATGTTCAATAAAATTGGCGTGGGTTTGCCCTGCTGGCCATGGGAATGAAACACTCACAAATACAATACCTTGCTTAAATTCACGTTAAAAATCATGATGATTTTGATTTACTGCGTAAGCTTTCTTGCCAGTCCAGCACATGCAACCATGGTTCAACGTGAGGCTCCGAATTCACAATTTGTTGCCAGATTTGTTCCGCCCGCTTGCGATCAAATTGGATGTTAGCCTCATGCGCAACCAACCATTGGGCGATATTCAGTGTCCGCAAACGTTCAACTTCTGACATCGACTCTAGTGTAGCAGAGCCAGTCGAAAGCAAATGCAGCAACTCAGGAATGACTGCTGCTAAGTTTGCCTGACGCAAACTGGCAGGCACTTGCGTCAGTCGAATGCACTGCTGATCCGTCGAACTTTTTGCGCCACTACGTTGGGTTTCGTAGGAAATTCCGAGGCGCTGTAACACCCGAGCTTCCGTCAATATCGCTTTGTCGATCTGCAGTTGCACCGGCAATAATAACGGTTGACCACTCAGCCCCTGCTCCAGTTGCCCATCGAGTTGCTGAGTGCGCAAATACTGATGAGCGCGCAGCACGTCAAATAAAGCCACCTGGCTAGTAGACACACAGCTCAGTAACAAATATCGATGATTCAATAGTTGCAATGGCTGCCACCCTGTCTGGTCACCGTCGGTTCCGCGCGTGCTTGAATGGCTTTCGTGACCTGCCCCAGCCACTTGATAAGACTGTAATGTCGGTTCTTGTGCCGCCTTTGCGCTCACACCTCGGCCAACAGCACCCTCGTCATCACTCGCATTACCCGATCCAAGGCCGCGGGCACCCGGTAAAATACCGCCGGCCATGGTCCAATAATCAGATGTTGCTTGCGCTTCTGCTTGCGTGCGTTGAGCTTGCTGATAATGATGACGCACTGGATCTTGATTCACGGCCGGCGTCCCTTGCAGCTGCCCTAATGCTTCGCGTAGCGAACTTAAAACAAAGTCATGCACTTGCCGTGCTTGATGGAAGCGCACTTCATGTTTAGCCGGATGCACATTTACGTCAACTTGTTGCGCTGGGAGCTGCAAATACAGCACATACGTCGGTTGGCGATCGTCCGCCAATTGGCCTTCATAAGCTTGGCGAATGGCATGACTCAAAAGCTTGTCTTTCATCATGCGGCCATTCACATACATATATTGAATATCGCCTTGGTGGCGGCACGCTTGCGGTGGTGCTAGCCAGCCAAATAACGTAAGTTCGTCCGTCGCTTGCTGGTTCAATAAAAATCCGGCTTCTTGACTAAAACGTTTCCCAACAATTTGCTCCAACCGACGCGCCCATGCGGCCTGCTGTTCGTCACTAGGTGGCTGCTGCTCTTGGTCGGACGGTCGCGCCGAATCATTGACCGCGACCGGTCGATAGTGGCGCAGCGGTTGTTGATTATGACTGAGCTGAATTTCCACCGCTGGCCGCGCCAAGGCAATCCGGCGCACCACTTCATCAATGTGTCCAAATTCTGTTTTTTCTGTACGCAAAAACTTGCGCCGCGCCGGCGTATTAAAGAAGAGATCTTGCACGTCTACCGTGGTGCCTTGCGGGTGTGCGGTTGGCGCCAATTGCACCGCCATATCACGGCCTTCACACCACGCTTGCCAGCCTTCAGCTTGAGACGCTGGTTTGGAGGCTAATCGCAATCGGGATACGGAACTAATACTCGCAAGCGCTTCCCCTCGGAAACCCAAACTTAATATAGCTTCGAGGTCATCTAATGTGGCGATTTTACTGGTGGCATGGCGGCTCAAAGCTAGCGTCAATTCGTCTTTCTCAATACCGCTGCCGTTATCACGAATGCGAATTCGTCGCGCGCCCCCTTGCTCAATATCGATCCAAATTTGAGTGGCGCCAGCATCTAAACTGTTCTCAACTAGCTCTTTGACAACCGATGCCGGCCGCTCAACCACTTCACCTGCGGCAATCTGGTTAGCAAGCTGGGCGGGAAGTAAACGAATCGGCATGGCTACCTCGCAATCGGAATTTCGAGGCGTTGACCAATGCGAATGGTATTGCTCGTTAAATTATTATGGCTGCGAATGGCATCCACCGTAACACCATAGCGCTGTGCGATGACAGACAACGACTCTCCGCGTGTAACCACATGGGTTTGGAAGGTCATGTGGGCAAGCTTCGTATCATCGAGCGGGTTACGCACAAAGTACTCGCGGATGCCTTTGTAAATAGCTTCAGCGAGCCGGTCCTGATGACGCCCGTTAATGAGTAGCCGTTCTTTCTGCGGATTGGAAATAAAACCAAGCTCAATGAGCACCGACGGCATACTGAGTGAACTTAAAACGGCAAAACTTGCCGCTTCCGGTCGCGTCCGGTGCAAAGTCGTCACGCCAGCCATTTCACGCAATAAAATAGTTGCCGCTTCAAAGCCCCCCGCCAATGAGTTGTCACGGTACATGTCGAGAAACGCCCTGCTTAAGTACGGGTCTTCGTCTTCATTGCGTAAAACATGCTCCACGTCGATCAACTCTTCACTCAAACGCTCTTTGTTTTCGAGCGCTCGGCCTAATTCGGTTTCGGAGCGGCGATTCGACAAGATCCACACCGAAGCACCACGTGGCTGCGGTGACGTAAAAGCATCGGCATGCAAGGAAATAAAGAAGTCGGCACGCTCGCGCCGGGCAATACTCGTACGTTGACCTAACGATAAGGTTTGATCGCCCGACCGCGTCAGTACTGCTCGCATATGTGGGTCGGCATTAATCAAGGCTGCTAATTTACGTGCCACTGCAAGGGTTACATTCTTTTCATGGTTGCCTGCTGGGCCAATTGAACCTGGGTCACGGCCGCCATGGCCGGCATCAACAGCGATAATAACGTCACGCAGGGGTCGTGCTTCAAGGGTACGCGGTGCTCGTGCCGGCGCATTCGCATTCGCTGCCGTATCTAACTCTAAAACACGCGTGCTGTTGTTCCCGGGAATATCGACCACTAGCCGGTAGCCAGCAAATTCTGACGGCCCAAGCGTGAAGATTTCCGGCTGAATAGGCCCACTAATTTCTAACACAATTCGGCTCGTGCCAGCTTGCGGAGGTGAACTGCTCCGCACAACCTTGAGTACGTCTGAGCGCACTTCCAAGCTGCGCATATCCACTTGATTCTGGGTTTGACGAAGGTCAATGACAATTCGGTGTGGCTGGTTGTCAAAAATAGTAAACCAGCTGTACTGCGCTTCCGCAGACAGGTCGAACACCACCCGCGTTTTATCCGCCGATGGCCATACTCGAATATTTTCAATTTGGTTACTTGCTTGCGCCCATGCCATTGTCAGGAACAGCAGAGTACTTGCCCAAATTGCAATCACAACTCGTTTAATAACGCTTCCCCAAATGCTGAATACGCTTCAATTTCAGCGGTTCGCCCGCTTGCTGCAGGTCTCAATGTAATCACCAGATCCGCCGTCGGTAAAATACCAAACCCACGCTCTGGCCATTCAACTAAACATAATGTGTCACTGTCGAAATAATCCCGGATGCCCATATATTCGAGCTCTTCCGGATCGGATAACCGATACAAGTCAAAATGAAATATTCGCCAAGCGCCTAACTCATAGGGTTCAACCAAGGTATAGGTTGGGCTCTTTACCGCACCAACATGCCCTAAAGACTGAATAAAGCCACGACTAAACGTGGTCTTGCCGGCACCTAAATCACCTTTTAAATAAAGGGTTTGAGCCGATTTGCCGTGTGCGCTTGCTTGTTGCGAAATTAATTGTGCAATCCGTGCAGCGAAGGCCTCCGTTGCAACTTCATTTTCTAAATCTATCGTTTTCAATGAGTTAGATCCACTGTTCAGAGATTAATTTGGTGTAAATATTTTTCCGCATTGGCTTACTCAAGATAGCCACTGGCCAGTGCCGGTAAAAAGGCGATCAAGTCAGTCGCTAATAATCCACGCACTAGAGGCTGGCGGTCCACCCTTAAGCTTTGTCGCGCTGCCGCGTCGCCGGCGCTCGCATGCAATAATACACCTAAACCAGCTAAATGCGTCAGTGAACGCGGCAAGTTTGTTTGCTGTCGTTGTGCCACTAAGCCGGCAATCACCCCCGTCAACACATCACCCATACCCGCTGTGGCCATCGCTGCATTGCCGTGGGTACACACCGCAATCACGTCGCTGTCGGGCCCGGCGATCAAACTTCCAGCGCCTTTTAAGACCACGGTCCCCTGCAATTGTTCAGCAAGAGTTTCCACCGCGAGCCATCGATTGTGTTGAATATCAGCAGTTGATGCCGCCAACAAGCGCGCCGCCTCGCCCGGATGTGGTGTGTAAATTATGCCTTCCGCCGGTTGCATGCTCGTGTCACCACTGTAAATAGCCATGAGGTTCAGAGCATCTGCATCGACAACCGCGGCCAAGTCACGCTCGACACTCCGCTGACAAAACCGTTGCCACCAGTCCCGCGCCCAGTCACCTTGCCCGAGTCCGGGGCCAATCGCAATCACAGTTGCTTGCTCAAGTAAGCGCTCACTTACGGTATCGCCCGCATGCGCACCAATCACCATCAACTCGGGCTGCTGACCAATTAAACACTCTTGACCCGGCTCACAAATTACCGAAACCTTGCCAGCCCCAACGCGCAGCGCCGATAAGGCGGCCATTTGTGCGGCGCCAGCGTAGCCTCGACTTCCCCCGATGACCAATACGTGACCAAAGTCGCCTTTGTGACTCACCTGTGGTCGCGGCTTTAAGTCATGCTGCAACTGTTCTGGCTGTAATGACCACGCCGCAGGTTCGGTTAACAAACGGAATTCCCGCTGAATCCCTAAATCACTGAAACGTAAATGGCCGACATAATCGGCTGCTTGAGCGGTGAGCAGGCCGCGCTTGAGCGCCACTAAGGTCACGGTTACGCTGGCATGAACAGCGGCGCCAAGGACTTCACCGGTATCGGCATGCAAACCGCTTGGTATATCAATCGATAACACCGGTAATGCACTTTCATTCACCGACACAATGCAGTCGAGCAGTTCGCCATGCACCGCATTGTGCACGCCAGTGCCAAGCAACGCGTCAACGAGCCAGTCACTCTCACCCTCTTGCCAGTCTTGCAGCCCTTCGACTTCGCCGTCGACATCGAGCCAGAGTTGCAGCGCACGCCGTGCGTCATTGCTATGAGGGAAGCCACTTGCGCACACGCGCACCGAGTAACCTGCTTGTTTGGCTAAACTGGCCAGTACATAACCGTCGCCGCCGTTATTGCCGCGACCACACAGTACTGTAATCGCTGCTTGTGGGCTAATCTCGGCTTGCAGCGCTTCCCAAGCGGCTGCCCCCGCGCGCTGCATTAACTCCCACAAGTCAGCGCCGGCTCGCGCTGCCGCTTCTGCTTCAAACTCACGCACCTGTTCCGGGCGATAAACCTGCTGTGGTATGCTTGCATGTAACCAAGTCGTCATCGGCGAATCCTCTGAGCTATTCTGCTCAGTCTATCGCATTGTATAAGGAATAAACTACTGGACTACCACGCTCTTGCCGAAAAAATTAAGCAATGGGGTCGCGAACTAGGTTTTCAGCAAGTCGGTATTACCGATTTAGACCTTAGCGAACACGAGGCAACTTTGCAGCAATGGCTTGATAACCAATACCATGGCGACATGCACTTTATGGAACGCCACGGCATGCTGCGTGCGCGTCCGGCCGAGCTCCAACCTGGCAGTGTGCGCGCCATCTGTGTGCGCATGGACTATTTACCGAAAGGGGCAAAGTTCGCGCAAGTGTTGCGCCAGCCCCAACTTGGTTATGTGAGTCGCTACGCACTCGGGCGGGATTACCACAAAATGATGCGCAAACGTTTGAAGGCGCTCGGTGATCGCATTAAAGCCGAAGTAAGCAATGCCGACTTTCGACCGTTCGTCGATTCAGCGCCAATTCTTGAAAAACCGTTAGCCGTTAAAGCCGGCTTAGGCTGGACCGGCAAGCACTCGCTGGTTCTCGACAGCCAAGACGGTTCGTGGTTTTTCCTCGGCGAATTATTAATTAACTTGCCACTCCCGGTCGACCAACCACAAGCGGAGCAATGTGGTAGTTGCACAGCGTGTATAACGATTTGTCCAACTCAAGCGATTGTTGCACCTTATGTACTCGACGCGCGCCGCTGTATTAGTTACTTAACCATTGAGCATGCTGGCGAAATCCCAGAAGAGTTTCGCCAAGCCATGGGCAACCGTATTTACGGTTGCGATGACTGTCAGCTCATTTGTCCGTGGAATCGTTACGCCACTCCAACGCCAGAAACCGACTTTCTGCCTCGCCATGCGCTGCATGAACCCGATTTGCTAGATCTCTGGAGTTGGACCGAAGAGGAGTTTTTGCAGCAAACAGAAGGGTCACCTATTCGCCGGATCGGCTTCGAAAAGTGGCAACGGAATTTAGCTGTAGCCATGGGGAACGCGCCCGCATCGGCCGCACTCATTAGTGCGTTAGCGCAACAGCGACCGCAAGCAACACCGTTAGTACAAGTACATATTGATTGGGCGTTAGATCAACTCGAGACTCGCCTTGCTGACAACCCCGAAACCACGCAAAAGGCACAGCGGCTGACCCAGCGCTTGATTCGAGTCATCGAAAAAGGCTTGCCGCGCGACGCTTAACTTGCCGCAAATTGCGAAAAACCTCACTGCGGTTTAAAGATACCAATCACTTGGTCGACGGCAACCGCAGCGCCTTTTTTCTCTTGTTCACGCTCAGCTTCGCTCATTTGATAATCACACTCGACACAGGTCACCTGCTCTTGGTCGTTTTCTAAGTACACCATTAAGGTGTCTTGAGCCTTGCATTGCGGACAAGTTGCACCTGCGATAAAACGCTTACGACTGCGTGACATACATATTCCTCGTGTGAAGTAACCGACGCTTTTCGCTGAGTATGGCTGCGAGCGCAAGCGAACTCAGGTAAACTACGCGTCATTACGACGATTATCAATTCTCTGGACCAATTGTTTATGATCCAAGCCGACGGCTTAAGTTTATTGCGAGGCGGCCACCAGCTGCTCGCCGACGCTCAGTTTACCATTTTTCCAGGCCAACGTGTCGGTTTAGTCGGCGCGAATGGCGCTGGTAAGTCTTCCCTCTTTGCCCTGATTCGCGGTGAACTCAAAGAAGACGCCGGGCAATTGCAAGTGCCGCAGAACTGGCGGATTGCCAGTGTCGCGCAGGAAACCCCAGCACTCGACATGGCAGCAAATGCCTATGTCATGCTGGGCGATCAAGAGTACAGTAAAATCAACGCCAAGCTCGAAGGCCTGCAGCAACAGTTACAGGAACAACCTGATACACCCGGTTTAGGCGAACAGGTCGCCGCGCTGCATGGTCAACTCGAAGCTATTGGCGGCTATGATATTGAAGCACGCACTGCACAAATGCTCACGGGCCTCGGTTTTACTCAGGCACAATTGAATGCCCCAGTGCGCAGTTTTTCTGGCGGTTGGCGAATGCGTTTAAACTTGGCGCAAGCACTGATTGCCAGAGCTGATTTACTGCTGCTCGACGAACCGACCAACCACCTCGACCTTGATACTATCGTGTGGCTTGAGCATTGGTTAAAACGTTTTCCCGGTACCGTCATGGTTATTTCTCATGATCGTGACTTTCTCGATGGCGTCGTCACCCATATTATTCACATTGAACGCAAGTCGACTAATAGTTACCAAGGTGATTACACCAGCTTCCAACGCCAGCGTAGCGAACGGCGCGCGCAACAACAGCAACAATTCGATAAAGAGCAAGCCCAGCGAGCGCATTTGCAAAGCTTTGTCGACCGCTTCCGCGCCAAAGCCAGTAAAGCGAAACAAGCACAAAGCCGCTTAAAAGCACTGGAAAAACTCACCGCCACTGCACCCTTGGGTGACCAAGAACCCTTTGATTTAAGCTTCCCAGAGCCTTCAAAGTTGCCGAACCCATTAATGCAACTTGACCAAGTTCAAGCAGGCTACGGTAGTACGACGATTCTTGAGCGCATCCAGTTTAATTTAGTTCCAGGTAGCCGCATTGGTTTACTTGGTCGTAATGGCGCCGGCAAGTCGACCTTGATGAAAGTGCTCGCTGGTGAGCTCGTCCCTATGGGCGGTGTCCGTGAGGCTAGTCCCGGCTTGGTGATTGGTTACTTTGCGCAGCATCAGCTAGAAACTTTAAGCTTAAATGACCACGCCATTACCCATTTATATCGCATTGACCCGAAAGCACCAGAGCAGAAATTGCGTGATTTCCTCGGGCGTTTTGGCTTTACCGGTGACCGTGCGTATGCACCAGTCGGCCCCTTTTCAGGCGGCGAAAAGGCGCGTCTTGTCTTGGCCCTACTTATTTATCAAAAGCCCAATTTACTCTTGCTTGACGAACCAACTAACCACCTTGATCTCGACATGCGTGAAGCGCTGATACAAGCCTTACAAGAGTTCTCTGGGGCGATGGTCATTGTCTCGCACGACCGCCACTTCCTGCGCGCCACAGTCGATGATTATTACCTCGTTGCTGCCCACGAAGTTGCCCCATTTGAAGGGGATCTCGATGATTACGCACGTTGGCTTGACGAACAAGCGGCAGAGGCTAAAGCGACACTGCAAGCGCAAAGTGAGAAAACCACAGCAGACAACCAGCAGTCGTCGGCAAACCGCAAGGCTGAACGTCAAGCCGCTGCTCAAAAGCGCCAGCAATTACAGCCACTGCGCAAAAAAGTCCAGAAAGCAGAGCAACAAGTCGAACAACTCAGCGACGCCCTTGCAGCCATTGAAAGTCAATTGGCCGACCCTGACTTGTATCAGAGCGAGCGTAAAGATACCTTAACCCAACTCCTACAGGAACAGGGTCGCCTCAAGGACGAACTTGAAGGCGTCGAGCTCGAATGGATGACCCTCAGCGAAGAGCTGCAGGAACTTGAAGCGGCTGATTAACGGGACTTCATCATCTCAAGGATCGAGTAGGAGGAGGCCTCACGGCCTCCGTCCTCTCACACCACCGGGCATACGGTTCCGTACCACGGCGGTTCATAGGTTACATTTGAGCTGATGGTAACTGTCCATCAATGATATCAATC
>JAMCWV010000252.1:1977-12551 GCA_023481025.1 Gammaproteobacteria bacterium | reverse complement strand
GATTTTCTTTGTTTTAGCAATTGCGTGCCGGCCGTCGTCATAATCGACTCTGGGTGAAACTGAAACGCTAGCACGCCGTCGGTTGGTGCCGCAATCGCCATGGGAATGTCATTCACTGTGGCAATTACATCTAAGCTTGCTGGCACACTGACGGCCTGCAGTGAATGATAACGGGCTACGGGAAACGGCTGCGGTAACCCTGCGAAAATCGGATGCGGTTGGCAGTCGATCAAACTGGTTTTACCGTGCATGGTTTCATGGCAACGATCGACCACACCGCCGTAAAGTTCAATCAAGGCTTGAAAACCTAAACAAATTCCGAGCATGGGGAATTTGCCTTGGGCGTAGCGAATCACTTCGGGCATGCAGCCGGCTTGACTCGGGTGGCCGGGGCCGGGCGACAAGCAAAGAATGACTGGGCCTTTCGTCGCGCATTCTTCAAGGCGTTGTATGACAGTTTCGGCACGGACGGTATTGCGATAAATATCGAGGCGATAGCCGAGCTGTTTGAACTCGTCGACAAGGTTATAGGTAAAGCTGTCGACGTTGTCGATGAAGACAATGTGGCCACTCATGCCGTCTCCTCCAGTTGTTGATTTGCCTTTTCGATAGCGGCCATGACGGCATTGGCTTTCTGTTCGGTTTCACGCACTTCGGCTTGGGTGTCTGAGTCAAACACAACACCGGCGCCCGCTTGGACGATGGCTTGTTTATTTTTCACAAATGCTGAGCGAATGACAATGCAAGTATCCATGTCGCCGGTTCCGGTTAAATAGCCAACCGCACCGCCATAGCTGCCGCGTCGGCTCTGTTCCGCTTGTCGGATTAACGTTGCGGCACTTACTTTCGGCGCCCCGACCAGCGTGCCCATGTTCATGCAGGCGCGATAGGCGTCTAGTGCGTCGAGGTCATCACGCAAGGTGGCCACAACGCGAGACACTAAGTGCATGACGTGAGAGTAGCGATCGACTTTCAAAAGGTCGGCGACATAACGGCTGCCAACGGTTGCGATACGCGCTAAGTCGTTGCGGGCGAGATCGACTAACATCATGTGCTCAGACATTTCTTTACTGTCTTGGCGCAGCGCTAATTCAATGCGCGAGTCTTGGTCGGCCAAAATACTGCCATCGGCCGCGCGGGCACGAGGGCGGGTGCCTGCAATTGGATAAAGCTCAACTTGGCGGGTCGCCGCAGAGAATTTCAGTGCCGATTCAGGCGAAGCGCCAAACAGTTCAAAGTCGAGAGTTTTGACGTAGAACATATATGGGCTGGGGTTGCTTTCTTTGAGTGCCGCGTAGCTCGCAATGGCGCTTTGGCACGGTTGATGGAACTCACGGGCCGGCACCACTTGAAAGATGTCGCCGGCACGAATGTGCTCCTTCATGGTTTCAACGATAGCGGCGTATTCTTGCCGGTTTGGTTGACTATGATAGTTGCTGAAATCAAAGGCCTTGGTTGTGCCTGCTGTTCCATTTGGCGTTGCAGGGACCGCCTGGGGTTGTTGCAAGCGTGCCATCAGTTCACCAATGCGTTGGCAAGTTTGTTGGTGGCGGGCTGCAAAGTCTTTTCCACCGGGAACCGCACCAATAATGTCGGTAGACTGAGCTTGGTGGTCGATGACAATTAAGGTTTCTGCGAGATAAAACTGATAGTCCGGGCAGTCATTGTTGCCCTCGGGGACATCAGGCAGTTGCTCGAAGGTCGCGAGCAGATCATAGGCAAATACGCCGGCGAGGAAAATGGCAAACGGCTGCGTGGTGAGGTTGTTGAGCTGTTGTTGAAGTAGGCGCAGCGGTGTCATATTGCTGGTTTGCTTTAGGCGCTCGTCTTCGGTTGTTTGCTGGTTCGCCGGCGTAAAGGTAACGCGCAACTGACGTGTGTTGGGAATGCTGACTTTGATACTTGCACTACCATTCGTGCTGGTATTTGCTGCGAGTTGTTCGGCTATCCACGGCAGTAACACTTCGCCATTGGCTGAGCAGGCGGTTATTTCAACGTCGTTGCCGCGACACACAAGACGCAGTGACGGGTCGACGAGCAGCAGGCTTTTTAAATTGGTGCGGGAGTTAACTTCGGCTGACTCAAGTAAAATATGCTCTTGGCTGCTATCGGCTAAACAGCGTAGTACTTCGACCGGATCAGCTTGATAGCGAGTGTTGAGCGAGACTGAAAATAGGTCGCCGAGTTCTGGTATTTTATTCTGTGGCGCTGACATTTGATTCATCCTGCAAGTCCTGACCTTTATTGTTTACTGCAATGTTGCGGGATGGAAAAAAACAAACCCGCTGTTTGGCAGCGGGTTTGTTGGTTTCTTGGCTGTAGCTACGAATTGCGCATACAACAACGACCACTTACCCGCTTGGGAAGTGCCACCACCAATGGTGCATAGAATTGCTGTGAGCAATACTGAATGTCGTCATTTGAGCTTTCCTTCGTAGTAGACCCGGAAACGTTTTTTTTGAGTTGTTACAAACCTTGTTTATTCAAGACATTGACGCTGTGCAACAAGCCGAGCTGGGCGGCTGCGACAACATACAAAAGGTTATACAACTTAATTAATCTTGTATGTCAAAAGTAAACAGTAGCACCTTAAAACGACTTGCCTAGACTGTCAATATTAATTTTGACATTTTTCTAGCGCATTAGTGTTAAACTGCAGGCTGACTACGTGATTGGGCAACAAGTGGATTTATGGCTAGCTTGGCAACAAAGAAAATCGATTTACATTGTCACACAACTGTATCCGACGGCGAGCTAACGCCGGCGGAGCTTGTGCTCCGTGCCAGCGTGATGCAGGTTGACGTACTGGCCATTACCGATCACGACTCGGTCGGCGGTTGGGCGGCAGCATGTGCAGCGAAAGAACGCGTCGCTCCGAAGCTACAGTTAATTCCTGGGGTCGAAATTAGTACCCGTTGGCACGGATTTGAAATTCATATTTTGGGCTGGAATTTTGATCCAAATGATCCCACGTTGAGCGCGTTATTGGCGCGGCAACAAACGTGTCGGCGTGAACGCGCTGAAGCGATTCGTGAAAAGTTAGTAAAGCAAGGCATTGCGGCCGAACATTTACCGACCGTTGGGGTAGACAGCAATGCCGTGCTCACGCGCTTGCACTTTGCTGAAGCGCTGCAAGCCCACGGTTATATTAACGACGTCCAACAAGCCTTTGACCGCTATTTAGGGAAAGGCCAATGTGCTTACGTTGCACCAAATTGGTGCAGTATAGATGAGGCTGTCGCGGCAATTCATACAGCCGGTGGCCACAGCTCAATTGCGCATCCATTGGCTTACGATTTAAGTAACAAGTGGTTGCGTAAATTGCTGGTGGAATTTAAGGAGTGTGGCGGCGATGCGATTGAAGTGAGTATGTCGCAACAGGGGCCGTCACAGCGTCAATGGTTGACTGAATTAGCCCAAGAGTATGAGCTGCAAGGCAGTGTTGGTTCAGACTTTCATAAACCGAGTCGCTGGCGCGAACTTGGGCGTCATTTAAATTTGCCAGAAAGTGTGCGTCCGGTCTGGTATGACTGGGCAAATATGCAATAATAGTCAGGTATTTAAGCTAGTTTTGAGAGTCACAAGGGGACGTAGTTCATGAGTCAGTTTTTCCAAGTTCATCCAGACAATCCGCAACAGCGATTGTTACAACAAGCGGCAGACATTGTGCGTGCCGGTGGGGTGATCGTGTATCCGACCGACTCAGGTTATGCGTTGGGCTGCCAGCTGCAGAATAAAGACGCCATCGAGCGAATTTTGCGTATTCGCCAGCTCGGCAGTGAGCATAATTTTACCTTGGTCTGTCGTGACCTGTCCGAATTGTCGATTTATGCCAAGGTTGGTAATCAGGCGTTCCGATTGTTGAAAAACAATACGCCGGGGCCTTATACCTTTGTTTTGCGTGGCACCAAAGAAGTGCCGAAGCGGTTATTGAATCCGAAGCGTAAAACCATTGGTTTACGGGTGCCAGACAACCGCATTGCTCAAGGCTTATTGGCTGAGCTGAATGAGCCGGTGATGTCGACGACCATGATTTTCCCAGGTGAAGAATTCGCTGAGCCAGATCCGTATGAAATTCGGTTGCGCTTAGAGAAGTTGGTTGACTTAATCATCGACGGCGGCCACTTGATGGAAAAGCCAACCACAGTTGTGGATATGGTCGATGATGAAATTGAAGTGATTCGTATTGGTGAAGGTGACCCTTCGCCGTTTAATTAAGGCTTAGTTTGGATTGGCGGATAGTCATTTGACGGATGTTGAATTAACCACGGACACGCAAGCAGTGATTGATACCCAGCATTCGTTACCGCTGGGTTTTGTCCGTGGTGAGCCAATTTTTGAACAGCCCGACGACCTCTATATTCCGCCAGAAGCCTTGGAGCTGATGCTCGATTTGTTTTCTGGGCCAATGGATTTACTGCTGTATCTGATTCGCCGGCAGAAAATGGATATTCTCGACTTGCCGATTTTGAAAGTCACCGAGCAATACATGGTCTATGTGGACATGATGCGCGAGCTGAAACTGGAGTTAGCGGCGGATTATTTGTTAATGGCGGCGATGCTTGCGGAAATTAAAAGCCGTATGTTGTTACCGCAGAAGCATGACGATGAAGACGACGAAGGTGATCCGCGAGCTGAATTGGTTCGGCGTTTACAGGAATATGAAATTGTCCGTGCTGGAGCACAACAACTCGACGAACAGCCGCAGCAGGAACGGGATTACTTTGTTGCCTCCGCTTATACGGATGCCCGCGACTTAGCCGGCCAGGCGCCTGCAGAGGTTTCATTAGAAGAGCTTGGGTTGGCGCTGGCAAAAGTCATGCAATTGGTGCAAGTCCAGGCACATCACCAAATTAAACGTGAGCATTTATCGACCCGTGAACGCATGTCGATTATTCTTAGTCGGCTAGACGATCAAGGCAGTTTGGAGTTTCAACAGCTGTTTTCGCACGAGGAAGGGCGCTCGGGCGTTGTAGTGAGCTTTTTAGCCTTATTGGAATTGAATAAAGAAGGCTTAATTGTATTGACCCAAGCAGAAAACTTTTCGCAAATTTATGTGCGTAAAGCAGCGCGGATCGATGCGAGCCCATGGCAACAGGACGAGTCGAGTGATTTCTGATCAGCAACTAAAGCAACTCATTGAAGCGGCGGTATTTACTGCGGAACAACCCGTGACGGTCGACCAATTACTGTCTGGGGTGTTGGCGAATTACTCGTTGAACCGACCGCGTGTGCGGCAAGCGCTGGAAGCCTTGCAAGACGACTACCGTGATCGCGGCATTGAGTTAGTGGAAGTTGCATCTGGGTACCGTTTTCAAACCCGCGCAGAACTCGCGCCGGCACTCGTGCACATGTGGCCGGAACGGGCACCACGATACTCAGCCGCTTTACTGGAAACCTTGGCGTTAATTGCTTGGCGACAGCCGGTGACGCGCGGCGAAATTGAAGCGGTGCGCGGCGTGTCGGTCAGCACACAAATTATGAAAACCTTGCAAGAGCGCGGCTGGGTAAAAGTAGTCGGGCACAAAGAAGTACCAGGGCGACCAGCCCTGTTCGCAACCACGAAAGCATTTTTAGATTATTTCTCGTTAACGTCTATCAGTGATTTGCCCGCCTTAGCACAAGAGCGGTCAGAATTGATTGACCTCGACGAGAGCGCCGCGCCACAGAGCGGGCAAGCAGAGTTACTAACAGACACGCGGGAGCGTGACGCAGAAGAGGAAACCAAAGCGTGAAAGAGACCGAAAAGTTACAAAAGGTGTTAGCACGGTCAGGGCATGGCTCACGACGTGAAATTGAAGCCTTAATTAGTGAAGGGCGTATTCGTGTCAACGACCATATTGCCACCCTAGGGGAGCGAGTTGAACCTGATGCCGTGATTCGCATTGACGGTCATAAAGTGAAAATACGCGACGCTGAAGAGCAGCATTGTCGGGTATTGCTCTACCACAAGCCGGAAGGCGAGTTGGTGACACGCAAAGATCCAGAAGGGCGGGCCACCGTGTACGAGCGGCTACCACCACTCAGTGCTGCGCGTTGGATCGCGATTGGTCGACTCGATATCAATACCTCGGGACTATTGCTGCTGACGACGGACGGCGAACTAGCCAACCGTATGATGCACCCAAGTTATGAAGTAGAGCGTGAATACGCTGTGCGGGTGTTCGGTGAAGTGACCGAGAGTCAAATTCAAAAACTGTTGCGTGGTGTTGAGCTTGAAGACGGCATGGCGCGCTTTAAAAAGATTCGTCGCCGCGGTGGTGAAGGCTTAAACCAGTGGTTTCATGTCATCTTAACCGAAGGGCGCAATCGCGAAGTTCGTCGTCTTTGGGCATCGCAAGGCTTAACCGTAAGCCGTTTGATTCGCGTCCGTATGGGTGAGCTGACGCTACCGAAAGGTCTTGTTCAAGGCGGCTGGATGGAGCTGCCGATGTCGGACGTGAACTATTTGCGTAAGCTAGTTGCGCTCGACCCAATTGAGTCGGCACCGGTGATTAGCATTGAAGATCAAGAGCGCGCAATTAAACGCGCACGCAAAGCTCAACGCAAACGTCATAATCGAGGCCCTGAGCGGGGTTCGAGTAAAGAGACTGAGCGTGGTTCGAATAAAGGAACTGAGCGCGCTGGCGCGACTCGTAAAAGCGGCGGGCACAGCAAGCCTGCCGGAAGGAATAAGCCAGCCGGAAATTCACGCCAAAACGAAAACAATAAGCCAGCCGGAAGCAAAAAGCCTGCAGCTAGAAAAAAACCACACTCGGCTAAAAAGCCAACGCGCGCAGGCAGTGGACGTGCTACGCCGAACACGAAAGGCGCGGGTGGTAAACAGTCAGGTCAGCAAAATAAAAGTAGTCATGGGAAGGGTCAGCAGTAATGTTAGCAACAGAGTGGCAAACAGCGGCGAGTGTTTGGTTACGTTGGCCAAGCCGTAGCGATATTTGGCCGCAACGGGGCGCAGCCGCACAAGATGAGCTGTGTGCCTTAATTCAGGCGCTTGTTGAACGCCAAATACCCGTAAACCTACAGGTACAGCCTGAGAGTTTCGTGGACGCCGAAACACGCTTGCAGGCACAGTTTGGACAAACTGACGACGCTTCTTTCTTAGAGCTGCATGCATGTGATTTTGGTGAGATTTGGTTGCGTGATTGCGCACCATTCTTAACGATAAGTGAACGCGGTGAGTGGCAAGCACTGGGCTACGCGTTCGATGGTTGGGGCGGGATTGACGATCAGTTTGGCAAGGACCTTGCCGCCCGCGACTGGCTTGCTGAAACACTGAAAACGCCAGTGCAACACCGGCCGATGGTGCTCGAAGGTGGTGCGATTCATCATGATGGTGAAGGCACGGCCATGTTGTGCACCGGTAGTATTTTATATCGTCAAGGTAACCAAGGTTTGAGCGCCAAAGCGTTGGCGCAAGAGCTGGAAACCTCGTTGGGGTTAAACACAATTTTGACCTTGCCGGGGCGCCTGAATGCCGATGAGACCGGTGGACACGTTGATAACTTTGCTTGTTTCGTGCGCCCCGGTGAAGTCGTCGTGGCGATGACTCAAGATGCGTCGCACCCCGACTACGCCACCTGTCGGCGAGTGTCTGACTACCTCCATGAGGCGCGCGACGCGCAAGGTCGGTCGTTGAAAATTCATACGCTACCGTTACCGCGCTCACCACGGCTGTCGGCGGCGGAAGGGGCTAGTATCGAGCACCGACATGGTATTCGTAAACGCATTGCAGGCATGGCGCTAATGGCCACCTATGTGAACTTTTTGCGGGTAGACATGCCTGAACGTAAGCTGATTGTGTTGCCGGGTTTTGGTTTACCTACCGACGCACAAGCACAGCGACAAATGCAGGAAATCATGCCGGATCATGAAGTATTGGTGCTGCCAGCTCGGGCACTAGTTGTCGGCGGTGGCGCTTGGCATTGCGCCAGTTTCGTCGCACCGCGCCTAAGTTGAATGAGCTGAGTTAAAAGAGCTAAGTTAAATCAGCTAAGTTAAAAGCAACGGAGCTCTGCATGAGTCAGGCGAGTCCAGGCGATCACAGCCAAGAACGAGGAGAGCAGTTATGCAACAACGTTTGGTGGTTTTATTAGCCCTTGTTTTACCTTTACTGGCGGCTTGTCAGCCAGCCTCTCAGGCTGGAGCGACGAGTGAGTCGGCGTATATTGAAGTGCAAGGCACAGGGGTGGCGCTAGCGGTGCCGGACCGGGTTAGCATGGTGTTTGTGATTGAAGCAGACGGCGAAGACTTGGTGCAACTGAAGCAACAGGTCGATCGGACGACTGTCAGCATGCTCGATTTGTTTACGGAACTGGATATTCCTCGCCAGCAAATTCGCTCGTGGCAAGTGAGTGTACAACCTGAGTATCACTATCATGAGCGTGAGCGCATATTTGTGGGTTACTCGGTTTCACGCGACCTGCAAGTGACGTTTGACGACATCGACCGCTTTGATGAGATTCTGAACAGCGCACTGCAGGCGGGCATTGGTAACTTGAGCCGCGTTAATTTCTCGGTCGCTGAACCGGCGCCATTCCACGCGGAAGCGCGTGCTGCGGCTATCGATCATGCACGGGCGAAAGCGGAGCAAATGGCAACACTATCTGGACGCAAATTAGGCCCTGCGCTGCAAATTCGTGAGCAAGGCGGTCATCAGGAACGAATTTTGGTCACGGGCTCGCGCATGTTGGCGGCTGATTCAAGTGCCACAGAAGCAGGTGAACAAGAGATTCGTGCCCAAGTCTTTATCCGCTTTGCACTGATAGACTAGGCCTCGCTTATTCTAGGCCTATTTTAATTTCGGTAGGTAGTGTTGCCCATGATTAGACCGCCCAAAGATCCCGAAGACGAAACTGTCATTGAGCAGCGGGCGGTGCAGCTGTTGAGCCGCCGTGAGCAAAGTGAATTCGAGTTAGTGCAAAAGCTTTGTCAACGTGGCTTTGCCAAAGCGCCAGTGCAGCGTGTTGTCGCGAAATTACAAGAGCGTCGCTGGCAGTCGGACGAACGATTCGCGGAAATGTTCTACCGCAGTCGCGTCGAACAAGGCCATGGGCCGATCAAAATTAAAGCGGAAATGCAGCAGCGAGGGATAGCCGCAGCAACCATTGAAGAAATTTTTGCTAGTGCGGAAACGGACTGGGTGGCATTGGCAACCGACCGCTATCTGCGCAAGTTTGGCGCGGCTCAACTGAACCAACTAGAGCCGAAAGAGCGGGCGAAACGGCAACGATTTTTAGCTCAACGCGGATTTAGTGCAAATCAGGTCTATGCGGCGGAATCGGCAGCTCAGAAAAGCCTCGAGAATGCCGATTAAGCGGCTGTTTTCTCGCTCGCCGCTATGCTAATCTTTACCCCCTAGATAGAATGCAAATCAACGTAAACCAATGCTAACTGAAAGCAGGAAACACGTTTTATGAGTATGAGTAGTGCCGAAATTCGAACGGCGTTTTTAGAGTTTTTCAAAGAGCGCGGCCACCAAATCGTGCCGAGTTCATCATTAATTCCGGGTAACGACGCCACGTTATTGTTCACCAACGCCGGCATGGTGCCGTTTAAAGACGTTTTTCTCGGCACAGACAAGCGTGACTATACGCGAGCAACTAGCTCGCAGCGCTGTGTACGTGCGGGTGGCAAGCACAACGACCTCGAGAACGTGGGTTACACGGCCCGTCATCATACTTTTTTCGAAATGCTTGGTAATTTCAGCTTCGGTGATTACTTCAAACGCGAAGCAATTCAGTATGCGTGGACCTTTTTAACCGACACCTTGCAGTTACCGAAAGAAAAGCTGTGGGTGACGGTCTTTGAAGAAGACGACGAAGCTTACGATATTTGGGCTAAAGAAATTGGTGTGCCTGAAGATCGCATTAGCCGCATTGGTGCCAAAGATAATTTCTGGCAAATGGGCGACACCGGCCCGTGTGGCCCGTGTTCTGAAATTTTCTATGACCACGGTGAAGAAGTCTGGGGTGGCCCACCGGGTACGCCTGAAGAAGACGGCGACCGTTATATTGAAATTTGGAACTTAGTATTCATGCAGTACAACCGTCAAGCCGACGGTACGCTTGACCCATTGCCAAAGCCGTCGGTTGACACCGGTATGGGCTTAGAGCGCATTGCAGCGGTCATGCAACATGTGCATTCAAATTATGAAACCGACACCTTTGTTGCCTTGATTAAGGCAGCAGCGGCGGCGGTTGGTAGCGACGACTTGCAAGCACAGTCATTGCGCGTGATTGCAGACCATATTCGTTCCTGTTCGTTTTTAATTGCCGACGGTGTGTTGCCGTCGAATGAAGGGCGTGGTTATGTCCTGCGTCGGATTATTCGTCGTGCCGTGCGTCATGGTTCTAAACTCGGTGCAGAAGGCCCGTTCTTCCATACCTTGGTCGCCGAACTTGTGCGGCTGATGGGCGAGGCTTTCCCAGAGCTGGTCGGCGCCCAAGCACGTATTGAAAAAGCACTGTTGCAAGAAGAGCAACAGTTTGCCCGAACCTTACAGCGTGGCATGAACCTGCTGGAAGACGCAGTTGCGGATCTTTCTGAAGGCGGCGTACTGGCCGGTGTCGCCCATT
>JAMCWV010000252.1:0-1967 GCA_023481025.1 Gammaproteobacteria bacterium | reverse complement strand
GAGTGACTGGAGTTCAGACGTGTGCTCTTCCGATCTAGTGTTCAAACTGTATGACACCTACGGTTTCCCGTACGACTTAACCGCTGATATTTTGCGTGAGCGTGGCTTTGGTTTAGACCAAGCCGGCTTCGAAGCAGCGATGGCGGAACAACGGGCGCGGGCTCAGCAAGCGTCGCAGTTTGGTGAAGACTACAACACGCGATTAAGTGCTGAAACCACCAGTGCCTTCTCAGGTTATAGTGATTATGAAGGCCAAGCGACCATCACGGAAATTTTCCGCGACGGTGAAGCAGTGAATTCATTAGCTGCGGGTGAAGCCGGGATTATTGTCCTCGACCAAACGCCGTTCTATGCGGAAAGTGGTGGTCAAGTTGGCGATGTGGGCGTGTTTGAAATTGACGGTGAGCCGGTCTTCACGGTTAATGACACCCAATATATTGGTAAAGCGATTGCGCACCATGGTGTCAGTGACATTGAACTTAAAGTAGGCCAGCCACTGACCGCAGTGGTCGACGATGAGCGCCGCTGGGCGATTCGTCGCAACCACTCAGCGACGCATTTAATTCATGCGGCGCTGCGCAATATTCTAGGCGACCACGTGGCGCAGAAGGGCTCGCTTGTGGACGAGCAACGCTTACGGTTCGACTTCGCGCATTCGCAAGCGGTAACGAGTGATGAATTACGGGCGATTGAAGCGCAAGTGAATGAACAGATTCGCTTGAACTTAGAATTGACGACGGACGTGTTACCGATTGAAGAAGCGAAAGCTCGCGGTGCCATGGCGCTGTTTGGTGAGAAATATGACGACCAGGTGCGCGTGGTGCAAATGGGCGATTATTCGCTGGAGCTGTGTGGTGGTACTCATGTGAATCGCACTGGCGACATTGGTAGTTTCCGAGTTACCACCGAAGCGGGTATTGCCTCGGGCGTGCGCCGCATTGAAGCGGTGACGGGCGCGGGAGCGGTGGCTTATACACAATCTCAGCAGCAGCAACTGCAAAAGGTAGCGAGCCTGTTTAAGGCCGACCCAGCCGCTGTGGGTGAGCGTATTGAGCAAATGATGGCGCGGCAAAAGCAACTGGAGAAAGAGCTCGGTGATTTGCAGCGACAGTTGTCGCAGCAAGCCGGAGCCTCATTGATTGACAGTGCGCAAGACATTGCTGGCGTCAAAGCGATTATTGCAGAAGTCACTAATACCGAAGCGAAGGCGCTGCGGGAAATGGTTGACGATCTGAAGAATCGTTTAGGCTCGGGTCTGGTTTGTCTTGGTTTGCGCCAAGGTGACAAAGTTAGTCTGATTGTCGGTGTGACCAATGACCTGACCCAACGAGTGAAAGCTGGGGAGCTGGTCAACTTTGTCGCTAACCAGGTTGGCGGTAAAGGGGGTGGGCGTCCGGACATGGCTCAAGCGGGCGGAACCGACGCCAGCCAGTTAGATGCGGCACTTGCGAGTGTGACGCCGTGGTTGCATGAAAAATTAAATTAACTGCATAAAAGCTGAGCCTCTGGTTCAGCTTTTTTCTAGTGTTTTTTTAGATTTTTAGTGTTGGCAGTGAGCTAACTAGACGAACTGTCCGTATTTTGCGTGGTAATTAAACGAAAATGCTATCGCCTTATTTTTATTATTGATAAACTTAACAACTCACTTGGATAAGTGATTGTTATGGAGTAGGGACGAATTCAAAGGAGCGGGTAAATGTTAATATTAACGAGACGTGTTGGTGAAACCCTAATGATCGGTGACGAAGTCACAGTGACGGTACTAGGCGTGAAAGGAAACCAGGTACGAATTGGTGTGAATGCACCAAAAGATGTGTCTGTGCATCGTGAAGAAATTTACATGCGGATACAAGCCGAGAAAGACAACAAATCACCAGGCAACGAGTAGCTCAATCGCTCGGTTTTGCCGTAAAAAGCGGCAGAGTGATTAAATAAAACGCATTTGAACCATTAGTTTTAAAAAAGCG
>JAMCWV010000116.1 GCA_023481025.1 Gammaproteobacteria bacterium | reverse complement strand
TGGCGGCGAAACGTTCCGTGTTAATGGCACTTGGGGTACGGCGTTTGATCGCGGCTCGTACCGTGTCGTTGCTGACTACAATGTAAATACTGGATTAAAACGTGGCGATCGCGACCATTTTGGTTGCCCAACCCGTTATTTCTTCGACCCAACCACGGGTGAGCGTGCTGATCCAATTGATCCGCGCACTGGTGAATACCATTGTAACGGTTCTGGTTATGGCTTGTGGAACAACCACATGGGCCGTTTTCAATTTGATAACACCGGTTTTGGTTTCCCACACATTGCTTCCGGCGGTGACTATGGCAATCCATTCGTAACTGCAGCGCCAGAAGGCTGGTATTGGGCTGGGCACACACTGGAAACGGATGGTTGGTTAGACAATACGAGTGATCTACATCGCAATCAAACCATGATTCCTGAATCAACAGTTTGGTCAATCTATCAGCAAGCTGATTATGATTTAACGGATACGGTTTCAGTTTTTGCTGAGTTGATGCACAGTCAGCGGACAACAAAAATTGATAGCGTGCGTCAGTTCTGGACAAACAACCCAGGTTTAGCGTCATATGTACCAGTGAACTCAATTCCAGGTTGGGATGCGGGCGACTCCGGTTTAGCGGTTATGCCAGTCGCTTTAACTGACCATTACAGCAGTGAAACAACCGTTGATTATACCCGGTTCGTGGCTGGTCTTGAGGGCTCTCTTGGTTATTGGAACTGGGAAGCCTCGTGGCAGCGTTCATTAAACCGTGGTGAGTATTCGCAAGAAATTATCTTTGCCGATTCTATGGTTATGGCACATGAGCACTTACTTGGTTTGAACGACTGTACTGGTGTGACTGCCGTGTCTGGTCGCCAGTGTACGCAAGTTAACTGGTTCACTCATGGTCATTTAAGTGGTACTGATTTAGGCCCGGGTGTTGCTGAATTCTTATTCGGTGAAGACAAAGGTAAGACCGTTTATAAACAAGACACTGTGGAAGGCTATATCACCGGTGACCTGTTTGACTTACCGCACGGCACGTTAGCGACTGCGGTTGGTGTTTCTTATCAAACCGACGAAATTCAAGACACTCCTGGTATTCATACTCGCTCAGGTAACTCGTGGGGTTTGAGTTCTGCAGGTATTACTGCCGGTCGTTCAACCACGAAAGCGTTGTATGCAGAAATTCAAGCACCGTTAATTCGTGACTTGCCATTAATTGAAGCGTTAGACTTAACCGCCTCTGCGCGTTATACCGACGTTTCTACCTATGGTTCAGGTGAAACTTACAAGCTAAGTGCAAACTGGACGATTGGTAACGGTTTCCGTATCCGTGCATCACGCGGTACTTCGTTCCGTTCACCAGCCTTGTTCGAATTGTTCTTAGAAAATCAAACTGGCTTCTTTGACCAGAACCAAGATCCTTGCTGGGCTTGGGGTGATCGTTTAGACGCTGGTACCTTAAACCCAATCGTGGCGGCAAACTGTTCGTGGTGCTGACGTGGTGTTCACCTATATGGATCAAACTCCATTTGGTGCATTACGCATTCGTTTAGATCACACGATCCAAATCGAGCGTGCAGCGAAGCAGTTCCCAACCAGTATTGCAAATAACGTTGTTGGCCGCCTCGGTAGCCCACGTCACTCAGGTACGTTAAATATTGGTTTAACCCGTGATTCATGGCGTTATAACTACGCAGTTCGTTACACAGGTAAAGTGTCAAACGACCACCTGTATGCGAATGGCGAGTTTGGTACATACCGTGGTGAAACAGTCCGTTTCGTGGCCAGCGCGCCAACCACTTTGTATCACACATTCTCTTTAAACAAAGAGTTTGATAGCGGTATGGACGTGACTTTCGGTGTGAACAACTTGTTTGACAAGAAGCCACCAAAAGGTAGCCCATCACGTGCTTCAACCGTTGGTAACGCAATGTTGTATTCACAGTACGACCAACTTGGTCGCCGTGTATTCTTCAACATCAGTTATCAGTTCTAAGGTTTAGAACAAACGCACGAGAATCAAAGCCCCGCAAATGTTGCGGGGCTTTTTTATGGAGCTTGTTTCGGTAGTCGCAACCCGATTAAAGCGCCATCAAGTAATCTGCCAATGCTTTTAAAACGCGCATTTTTTGCGGGGCGTCTTGGTGCGCTTCGGCAAGATTCTCGAGTTCCAATACGTACTCATCAACACTTAAGAATTGTTCACTGCCGTGCATTAGGCGGTCTTTGCAATGTTGTTGCCAGCGCTGCATTTCACCGGCAGTGAGACTTTCGGGAAAATTCCGTGCCCGATAACGAAAGAGCAGCACCGGTAGGCGAGGGTCGTCCCACGGCAGCTTTAATGTTGCGAGCTGTTCTGGCGAGGCTTGGCGGATCATGTCGCAATGTGATCGACTTTGCTGACTGAGTAATCCACCGGAATAGAGTGCGAGATCGGCATCAACCTCGTTCTGCTCCGGTGTATCACGTTGAGGTTGATGTACTAGGGCATTAAATAAATGTTCACGTAGGCTTGGTTGCTGGTTCAGGGTTTCGGCAACTGCGAGTAACCGGTTTAAGTCGAACCCTGCGAGCGCCGCTTGCTCTGGCGATAACGTCGCAACGGGCGCAATAAAAGGGCATTGGTTCACCGTAATGGTGACAAACCCAGGACGCTCGTTGAATCCTTCACCTGCCAATTCGTCTTCCGGTGTAAAATAGGCCGCCAGCATATCAGCTGCGCTTTTGTCTTGCCATTGGGTTGGCTCGCGGTCCAGTCGCCAAGCAATGAGCTGATTGGGCTGCTCAGGATGAAATCCAAGCGGCAGCACAAGGCTCATGTAACGCTGTTGAACGCCATAGTAGCCAGCGACATGAACTAACGGTTTTTGCTCGTTCAAGGCGCGTTCAATCAGTTTGATTAGCGCTTGTTTACGGCGAATACTAAAGCAAAACTCATATAACTTAGGTTGTGCAGTTTTAATCCGTTTTGCCAGTTCAATACTGGCATACACATCCGCCATGGCATCATGGGCATTGGTATGCTCAATGCCGTTGGCCGGCGCCAGTTGATCGAGCTTTAAAACCGGTATGCCGTCTTCATTTTCTGGCCAATTAATTCCGTCAGGTCGTAGGGCAAACGCTGCACGAACAAGGTTTAAGAGATCCCAGCGCGAGTTACCGTCCTGCCAAGTATGTGCATAGGGGTCGATGAAATTCCGATAGAACAGAAAACGAGTCATTTCATCGTCATAGCGCACGGAGTTATAGCCAACGATAGTCGTTTCCGCTTGACGAAATTGAGCATGGATTTTTGCTGCAAATTCGTATTCTGGAACCCCAAGTTGTTGCGCTTTCTGCGGCGTAATACCGGTAATTAAGCAGGCTTGGGGATGAGGTAAATAATCCGGTGCAAGGCGACAGTACGCGCTAAAGGGCTCGTCGATAATATTCAAATTGTGGTCGGTACGGATGCCGGCGAATTGCATCGGCCGGTCGGCACGCGGATTCACGCCACCTGCTTCAAAATCGTACCAGTAAATAGATGCAGTCATTGCGTACTCACTTTGGTTGATTCGACGTTGTTTTACTTGCGTTCATCTTTATCGCTAAGCATATCACCGTGTTAGCCTTGTGTGCGAGCGCAGATGCGCTTGATAATGACGGATAAAATCGCCAAGATACACTGTAAATAACAAACGACAAGGCAGCACTTTTTCCAAGAGCGTCTAAACTTAAAAAAAGAATAAGGGGATCGTCATGGCAACACGTACACAGACAAGTCTACGCAAACTTTCAGGAATAGCACTAGTCACAATGATCAGTGCTGTCAGTGTGTTGCCGCTGGCTGCAACCGCGCAAGTGGATGACCAAGGACCGATTGCTATTGCCATTCATGGCGGTGCAGGAACCATTACCCGCGAGAATATGTCACCAGAGCGTGAAGCCGAGTTTAAGAAAGCGTTACAGGACGCGCTCAATGCTGGCTATGCAATTCTCGAACAGGGTGGTGAGAGTATTGATGCAGTGATTGCAGCCATCCAACTCATGGAAGAAAACCCATTATTCAATGCCGGCAAAGGTGCTGTGTATACGTATACCGGCGAACATGAATTAGATGCCTCAATTATGCGTGGTGATTCGCTTGATGCAGGCGCCGTGGCAGGCGTTAAAACTGTCCGCAGTCCAATTGCATTGGTTCGAGCAATTATGGAGAACTCGCGCCATGTCATGCTCAGCGGTGATGGTGCTGTGCAATTTGCCACCGAGCAGGGGCTTGAATTGGTTGAGAATAGTTATTTTAACACCGATCACCGCTATCAACAGCTTGAACGGGCACTTGAGCAGTTACGTGAGCAAGAGAAAACCGGCGCGCACATTGCCCAGCATGAAAGCTGGGATCCAAACTTCAACATGGGGACAGTCGGTGCAGTGGCTCTCGACCGACAAGGCAATTTAGTCGCTGGCACATCCACGGGTGGTATGACTGCTAAGCAGTATGGCCGTATTGGTGATTCGCCGATTATTGGTGCCGGAACGTGGGCGGATAATCGTAGTTGTGCGGTCTCGGCAACTGGTCATGGCGAATATTTTATTCGCTTTCATGTTGCTGCCGCGATTTGCTCACGGGTCAAGTATTTAGGTGAATCGATTGTTGAGGCTGGTGACTATGTCATTCATGAAACCCTGCTGCCTGCCGGCGGGACTGGTGGCGTGATAATTCTTGATCGTGACGGTAATGTGAGTATGCCGTTTAATACCGAAGGGATGTACCGCGGTAGTAAAGTGAATGGTAAGGTGACGATCGGAATTTATAAAGAAGAGGAGTAGTTTTATGCGTTCAATGAAAGTGCAAGACTACATGAATCGTTATCCACTGAAGTTTAAGCGCACTATGCCCGTTGAGGAGGCTGTGGCGATGCTTGTGTCTGCACAGCAGACGGGTGGCCCAGTGGTTGACGAACAAGGGCACGTAGTCGGGTTCTTATCTGAGCAAGACTGTTTGGCGTCGATGTTGAAAGACACCTATCACAAGGAGCAAACCGCCAACGTCGAAGACTGTATGCATGGGGATGTTCTTACTGTGAATGGTGACATGGCGATTCTTGATCTTGCCCAACAGCTAGGTAATCAGAAGCCCAAACTTTATCCCGTTGTCGATTACGGTGGTGGTCTGGTTGGCGTGATTAGTCGTACTGACGTGTTACGAGCAATTGATTTGCATCTAAAAGACTCTTATCAGAGTCGCTAAACCGAAAAACTCATCTACAGAGGCCGCCGGTTTTGCTAAACTTGGCGGCCTTTCTTTATATTGAAAACGAGCCTTTGAAAACAGATTCCATGACGAACGGAACCCAGCGAAATTTTAATTATCCGGAACAACTCCCAGTTGTAGCCGAGCGTGCGCGTATCCAAGCAGCGATTCGTGATCATCAGGTGGTGGTACTGGCGGGTGAGACTGGCTCGGGTAAAACCACGCAATTGCCGAAAATGTTGTTGGAGATGGGTTATGCGGAGTCGGGGACGATTGGACACACGCAGCCACGCCGGATTGCAGCGCGATCAGTCGCTCAACGGATTGCTGATGAGCTCGGTGAGCCGCTTGGACAAACGGTTGGTTTTAAGATTCGTTTTCAGGAAACAGCATCAGAGCAGACTGCGATTAAGCTGATGACCGACGGCATTCTCCTCGCTGAATTGCAAAAGGATCGACTGTTTAAAAACTACTCAGCAATTATTATTGATGAAGCCCATGAACGTTCGTTGAATATTGATTTTCTTCTTGGGGTATTGCGGCAACTGATCGACAAGCGTCCGGATTTAAAAGTCATTATTACGTCGGCAACGATCGAAACCGAACGCTTTTCAAAACACTTTAATGATGCTCCGGTATTAGAAGTCTCTGGTCGTACATACCCAGTAGAGACACGTTACGAACCGTTATCGCGGGAAACGGAGGACGGCGAATACGACCTTGATGTCATTCAAGGTATTTGCGACGCGGCAGAGCGCTTGGTCGCGGAAGGTCCCGGCGATGTGTTGGTGTTTTTAAGTGGTGAGCGTGAAATTCGTGACAGTGCCGACGCTTTAGCAGAGACATTTCGCCAGCATCGCGAGTCCATTGATATTTTGCCTTTGTATGCGCGCTTGTCTGCTGCAGAGCAAAACCGCGTGTTTCAGCCACAGGGTCGCCGACGGATTGTCCTGGCGACCAACGTCGCGGAAACATCTCTGACGGTGCCCGGTATTCGCTACGTGATTGACCCAGGTACCGCGCGTATCTCACGGTATAGCTATCGGACGAAGGTGCAACGTCTACCGATCGAACCAATTTCCCAAGCCAGTGCAAATCAACGAGCGGGGCGCTGTGGCCGAATTGGTCCGGGTATTTGCGTGCGCCTGTATAGTGAAGACGACTTTTTAAACCGGCCGGAATTTACCGACCCAGAAATATTGCGAACGAATCTTGCGTCTGTCGTTTTGCAAATGGCGACACTGAAACTCGGCGATATTCGCAAGTTTCCGTTCCTTCAGAGGCCGGACGACCGTTTTATTAATGATGGTATCCGTTTGCTTGAAGAGCTCGGAGCGATGGCGCCTCAAGGTCGCCGGCGGCCACCAAAGCTGACAGCGATCGGGCGGTCGCTTGGACGCTTGCCTGTTGATCCTCGTTTAGGGCGCATGCTTTTAGCGGCAACCGAACAACATGCCTTGCGAGAAACTCTGATTATTACGGCGGCTTTGAGTATTCAAGATCCACGTGAGCGCCCCCATGACAAACAGCAAAAGTCAGATGAGCTTCATCGTCGCTTCCATGACGCACAGTCCGACTTTATGAGCTATTTAAAACTGTGGGACTATCTCCAAGTTCAACAAAAGGAACTCAGTGGCAATCAGTTCCGCAAAGCATGTAAACAAGAGTTTATTCACTACCTGCGAGTCCGCGAGTGGCAAGATCTCTACATGCAGTTGCGACAAGTGGTGCGGGAGCTTGGCCTGCGTATTAACAGTGAAGCGGCAACATATCAGCAAATTCATCAGTCGTTGCTAACCGGTTTATTGTCGCAAATCGGCCAGAAGGACGAGAAACATCAGTATCAAGGCGCGCGCCAAAGTCGTTTTTTCGTATTTCCCGGGTCGGGCTTGTTTAAACATGCACCAAAATGGTTGATGGCCGCTGAACTTGTGGAAACTAGCCGACTGTACGCGCGTTATGCTGCCCGCATTGAACCTGAGTGGATTGAGCCGTTGGCAGGGCACTTAGTACGGCGCAATTACCATGAACCACGTTGGTCGAAAAAACGTGGTGCGGTTGTGGCGACCGAGCAAGTGTCTTTGTATGGTCTTGTGATTGTCCCTAAACGCACCGTTCAATATGGCGCCATTGACCCAGTGGTAGCGCGTGAGGTGTTTATCCGCGAGGCTTTGGTCACGGGGGAAATGCGCAAACCACTGCCGTTTATTCAAGCGAATTTAGCGTTAATTGACGAGGTCCGTGAACTCGAAGAAAAATCGCGCAGGCGCGATATTTTGATTGACGAAGAAGCGCTGGTGCAGGCCTATAGTGAACAGTTGCCTGCAGATGTTTTCGATGAGCGTACGCTAGCGAGTTGGTATCGAACTGCGCAACAAGAAAATCCGTCGGTAATGCGCTTTAGCCGTGCAGATCTCATGCAGCAAGAAGCGGAGCACGTGACAGCGGCGTCCTATCCGGATGAATGGGTTCAGGGGCGCTTGCGGCTACCCTTAACTTACGTGTTCGACCCGAAAGATCCCGACGATGGTGTGTCCGTTGATATTCCGTTACCGGTTTTAAATCAAGTCAGCCCAGTGGGTTTCGACTGGCAGGTGCCGGCGTTGCGTGAAGCATTAGTGATAGGCTTGATTAAGTCATTACCGAAGGCACTGCGACGGAATTTTGTCCCCGCACCAAACTATGCACGAGCTTTCCTGCAAGCAATTGCAGGACAGTCGATAGTGGGTGAAGAACCATTATTGCCAGTATTGACCAAACAACTGAAACGCATGACCGGGGTAGAAGTCCCGGCGGACGCATGGGACTGGGAGCAAGTTGACGGGCATTTACGGATGAACTTCCGCGTTGTCGATGGCGATGGCCAAGTGCTTGCTCGCAATCGTAGTTTAAAGAGCCTACAGCAGCAGCTGCAGCCAACCTTGCAGGAAACCCTAAAAGCGACTGCTGGTGATGACATCGAAAAAACGGGTTTGACGGATTGGACGTTTGGCTCGGCGCCACAAGCGGTAGAAAAGCAACAGGGACGGTTTGCAATTAAAGCCTACCCAGCATTGAAAGATGAAGGTAAAAGCGTGGCTATTCGGGTCTTTGACCGAGCTGATGAAGCCGAACGTCATCACCGAACTGGTCTCCGTAAATTAGTGATGCTGCAAATTCCGTCACCGGTTGCTTATTTGCGTGAAAAGCTGCCAAACAAAGCAAAGTTAGCTATGTACTTTAATCCTTGGGGTAAAGTCGAAGCGCTGATTGAAGATTGCATGTTGGCAGCGATTGACCATTTAATAGGCGATGATCTACCACAAAATGAAAGCGAATTCAGACAATTAACCACGACCATTCGTGCTGAGCTCAATGACCAAACATTACAGATTGCCGCTCATGTTGAACGCTGTCTCTTGTTGAGCCATCAGATACAAAAAGCCATAAAAGGAAAAGTGCCGTTGACACTTGTGCAGTCGTACGGGGATGTGAAAGCACACTTGCAGCGTTTGGTTTATCCAGGCTTCGTCAGTGAGTTTGGTGTTGCCCGTTTAGCCGATGCGGAACGGTATTTGAAAGGGCTGGCGCTTCGGGTTGAAAAACTGCCAGTGGACCCGAATAAAGATCGCGTGCGCTTGCTGCTCTTTGAACGCTTAGAGCAGCGTTGGCAGGCACTTTACGCCTTAGTGCCGAAAGGTGAGCCGATATTGCAAGAATTGAACGATTTTCGTTGGTATTTGGAAGAGTTTCGGGTTTCGACCTTTGCGCAACAGTTGGGTACTGCCTTTCCGGTATCAGAACAGCGACTGAAACAACGCTTGGATGAACTAGAAACGTTACTGAAGCAAACTTATGCCTAACTAAAACAGCGTACGCTTTCGCAAGCGTACGCTGAGATTACAGGCCGGTAGCCTGAATACGAAGTCGAAATTAAGCGTAGAGGCCTAAGTTTTCTTTGGCGTAGGCTTCAAACTCAGTACAGCCGCCAATGTGATTCTCATCGACAAAAATCTGTGGCACGGTCAAAACTGGCTTGCCAATCGTCTTTTCGAGGTCAGCTTTGGTAATCCCTTCCTGTTGAATATCAACATAACGGTACTCAAAGTCGTCATGCTGTGTGCTGAGTTGCTTAGCAATTTGTACCGCACGTACGCAGTAAGGACAACCTGGGCGACCGAAAATCACTGTTAACATAAATCTCTCCTGAACTTGCCAAAATAATTGAGCATAAATTAAATAAGCGAAAAATTGTCGGCGATTATGCCAGAACCGGACGTGAGTGCAAAACGCGTTTTAGCGAATGGGTTATTCGAGAGAACCGATTACTCGTGCTCGATTTCAATATCGGAGTTGGGGCGACACACACAGGGGAGAATATCCCCGGGCCGAACATAGGCGAGTGGCTCAGTGCTATATTGAACTTGGCCGCTCACGAGACGAGTGCGGCAAGCGCCACAAAAACCATTCCGACAATGAAAGCGGGCTTCAATACCGGTTGCTTCGATTGTTTCAAGCAAAGAGGCCGGGGCATCTGCCGCGACCTCTGTGATCACCGTTTGGTTAATGGTCACCCGAAAACTAGTCATGTGCGTTAGAGATCGAAATCTCCGAAGTCATCAACACTGACTGCGCTATCAATTTGGCCAACTAGATAGGAGCTGATTTCCGCTTCTTGAGGCGCAACTTGGACGTTGTCAGAGACTAAGTACTTGTTCATCCACGGTAATGGATTGCTCTTTTGCTGGTATTCAGCGTCGAAACCGATCGCTTGCATACGTAAGTTTGCGATGTATTCCACATACTGTGAGAGAATTTGCTCGTTAAGACCAATCATCGACCCATGCTGGAACAAATAACCGGCCCATTTCTTTTCTTGTTCCACCGCAGAGCGGAAGATATTCAAGGCTTCTTCGCGGCACTCAGCGGCGATTTCTTTCATTTCTGGGTCGTCTTCACCGTGTTGCCACAAATTGATAATGTGCTGGGTTGATGTTAAATGCAGGTTTTCGTCGCGAGCAATGAGGCGAATGATTTTCGCATTGCCTTCCATCAGTTCGCGTTCGGCAAAAGCAAATGAACAGGCGAAACTCACGTAGAAGCGGATAGCTTCAAGGGCGTTCACTGAGTTCATGCATAAATACAACTTCTTCTTCAAACCACGCACGCTAACGGAGTAGGTTTCGCCATCGATGGTGACGTCACCTTCGCCATGGGTCTGCCATAGCTGCGTATGGAAGATGAGGTCGTCGTAATACTTGGAAATATCAGTTGCTCGTTCTTGAATTTCAGCATTATTGACAATGTCATCAAACACGTGGCTTGGGTCGGTAAACAAGTTGCGCAAAATATGGGTGTACGAGCGCGAGTGAATCGTTTCTGAAAACGACCAGGTTTCAATCCAAGTTTCGAGCTCTGGTAATGAGACAATCGGTAAGAATGCGATATTCGGGCTACGGCCTTGCACTGAATCGAGCAAGGTTTGGTATTTCAGGTTAGAAATGAAAATGTGCTTTTCGCTGTCGCTGATTTTCTGGAAGTCGACGCGATCACGGCTGACGTCCACTTCTTCAGGACGCCAGAAGAAACTGAGTTGCTTTTCAATCAGTTTCTCGAAAATAGGGTGGCGCTGTTGGTCGTACCGCGCCACATTCACTGAGTTGCCGAAAAACATCGGCTCCCCCAATGGGTTCACACTTTCTTGACTAAACGTTGAATATCGCATGCTGTTCCTCAGATTTTACACGCGCCACCGGCGCAGTCGTCATCTTCTTCGATAACCGCAGTTACCGCTTGGGTTGCTACTTTTTCAGCGAGCTTCTTGCGCATTTCTGCAGACATATCGGTTTGATTGTCGGCAGCACCGTCACGCGTATTATGGTAATACAGGGTCTTCACACCCAACTTGTAGGCGTACAATAAGTCTTGCAGCAGTTGTTTCATTGGCACTTTGCCACTTTCGAAGCGCGACGGATCGTAGTTGGTGTTGGCAGAAATCGTTTGGTCGATAAACTTCTGCATAATGCCAACAAGTTCTAGATACCCTTTGTTACTTGGAATTGTCCATAACAGTTCATATTGATCGCGCAAACGCTCGAACTCAGGGACGACTTGCTTCATGACTCCGTCTTTCGACGATTTCACGCTGACATGGCCACGTGGAGGTTCAATACCGTTCGTTGCATTCGAAATCTGCGACGAGGTTTCTGATGGCATCAAGGCCGACAGCGTGGAGTTACGCAAACCGTACTGCTTGATTGAAGCACGTAAACTGTCCCAGTCATAATGCAGCGGTTCGGCACACACGCTATCAAGGTCTTTCTTGTAGGTGTCTGTCGGCATAATGCCTTGGGCATAGGTGGTTTCATTGAATTTTGGACATGCACCTTTTTCTTTTGCCAGCTCGTTCGACGCTTTCATCAGGTAATACTGCATGGCTTCAAACGTGCGGTGAACGAGACCATTGGCGCTGCCATCCGAATAACGTACACCATTCTTCGCCAAATAATAGGCGAAGTTGATGACCCCAATACCGAGCGTACGGCGTGCAAGTGACGCATTACGAGCGGCAGGGACTGGGTAGTCTTGATAGTCGAGCAGGCTGTCAAGCGCTCGCACGGCTAAATCTGCCCACTCTTCGAAATCGTCAAGAGATTCCAATGAACCTAAGTTAAAGGCTGACAGAGTACAGAGTGCGATTTCGCCTTCTTCGTCATTAATGTGCTGTAATGGCTTAGTCGGGAGGGCAATCTCCAAACACAGATTACTTTGACGAATTGGAGCAACTTTCGGATCGAACGGGCTGTGGGTATTGGTGTGGTCGACGTTCTGGACGTAGATCCGGCCTGTACTTGCCCGTTCTTGCATGAACAAACTAAACAGCTCAATTGCTTTAATCCGCTTCTTGCGAATGGAGTCATCGGCTTCGTATTGGTTGTATAAACGCTCAAATTCGTCTTGGTCAGCAAAAAATGCATCGTAAAGACCTGGCACATCAGACGGGCTAAACAACGTAATGTACTGATCTTTCACCAAGCGCTGGTACATGGTTTTGTTAAACTGAATACCGTAGTCGAGGTGACGAACTCGGTTCTCTTCGACACCGCGGTTGTTCTTCAGCACCAATAACGATTCAACTTCTAAATGCCAAATTGGATAGAAGAGGGTCGCAGCACCACCACGAACACCGCCTTGTGAACAACTTTTTACGGCAGTTTGGAAGTATTTAAAGAACGGAATACACCCAGTGTGGAATGCTTCACCATTGCGAATCGGGCTGCCAAGCGCGCGAATCCGACCGGCGTTAATGCCAATCCCTGCGCGTTGTGACACATATTTCACAATGGCACTTGCTGTCGCGTTGATCGAGTCAAGGCTGTCGCCACACTCGATCAAAACACAGGAGCTAAATTGACGTGTTGGTGTGCGCACACCCGACATAATCGGTGTTGGCAAGGAAATCTTAAACGTTGAGGTGGCGTCGTAAAAACGGCGCACATAATCCAGTCGTGTTGCTTTCGGGTAGTTGGCAAATAAGCAGGCCGCAACTAGGATGTAGAGGAACTGCGCACTTTCGTAAACATCGCCGCTGACACGGTTCTGTACGAGGTACTTACCTT
>JAMCWV010000077.1 GCA_023481025.1 Gammaproteobacteria bacterium | reverse complement strand
TCCACACCCTCCGTAAACGTTTGAATAGACGCTGCAATTGAATCTTCGCAATCCGTTGAATGTGTTCATTGTCTAACGGATGGAACACTACTGTTTCATCAATTCGGTTTAAAAACTCAGGCCGGAATGAACTGGTTAATACATCCTGCAGCATTGCTTTCATGCCCTCATAATCAACCTGCCCCGCATGCTCTTGAATTAAGTGCGAGCCTAAGTTTGAAGTCATGATGATTACCGTGTTGCGGAAATCAACTGTACGTCCCTGGCCATCGGTCAAGCGACCATCGTCCAATACTTGTAACAGAATATTGAAGACGTCAGGGTGCGCCTTCTCAACTTCATCAAGCAAAATCACTGAATACGGACGACGACGAACCGCTTCAGTTAAGTAGCCGCCTTCTTCATAGCCCACATAACCGGGAGGCGCGCCAACGAGGCGTGACACCGAGTGTTTCTCCATGAACTCGGACATATCAATTCGAACCATCGCGTCGTCAGTATCGAACATGAAGTGCGCCAGCGCTTTACATAACTCAGTTTTACCAACTCCTGTTGGTCCTAAAAAGAGGAACGAACCAATCGGCCGATCAGGGTCACTCAAACCTGCGCGAGAGCGACGAATTGCATTGGCGACCGCCACGACGGCCTCGTGCTGACCGACAACCCGTTGATGTAAGTTGCTCTCCATTTGCAACAGCTTATCACGCTCGCCTTCAAGCATTTTCGCCACCGGAATACCGGTCCAACGAGAAAGGACGTCGGCAATTTCTTCATCCGTCACACGATTACGTAATAACGACATCTCTTGCATTTCAGCATTCATTGCCACTTCGAGCTGACGTTCGAGGTCTGGAATCTTGCCATATTGCAATTCGGCCATACGATTCAGGTCACGAGCACGATTCGCTGCTTCTAACTCAATTCGTGCTTGATCGAGTTGCTCCTTAATATGCTGGTGCCCCTGCACTGCAAGTTTTTCGCTATTCCAAACTTCTTCAAGGTCGGCATAGCTTTTTTCCAGCGATGTCATTTCTTCTTCCAACGCCTCGCGCCGCTTTTTACTCGCATCGTCCTTTTCTTTCGCCAAAGCTTGGCGCTCTAACTTAAGTTGGATGATCCGACGTTCAAGGCGATCAAGCTCTTCAGGCTTGGAATCCATTTGCATACGAATACTTGATGCGGCTTCATCGATGAGATCGATCGCTTTGTCCGGTAATTGACGATCGCTGATGGGAAGCGGAAGTTTTTTCTGAGCCGCGACAATTGCAGGGTCAGTAATTTCAACCGAATGATGGATCTCATACTTTTCTTTCAAGCCACGCAGGATCGCGATGGTGTCTTCAACGGAAGGCTCGTCGACTAAAACTTTTTGGAAGCGGCGCTCAAGTGCCGCATCTTTTTCAATATATTGACGGTACTCATCTAATGTGGTCGCACCAACGCAATGCAACTCACCGCGAGCTAAGGCAGGTTTAAGCATATTACCGGCATCCATTGCACCTTCTGCTTTACCTGCGCCGACCATGGTGTGCAATTCATCAATGAAGAGAATGACGTTACCTTCTTCTTGCTGTAACTCATTCAAAACGGCTTTCAAACGTTCTTCGAATTCACCGCGATATTTAGCGCCGGCGAGCAAAGCACCGAGATCGAGCGATAAAACGCGCTTACGTTTTAGACCTTCAGGTACCTCGCCATTAATAATTCGTTGCGCCAACCCTTCAACAATAGCGGTTTTCCCTACACCAGGCTCACCAATCAGCACAGGGTTATTCTTGGTTCGACGCTGCAAGACTTGAATAGCTCGACGGATTTCTTCATCACGTCCAATTACGGGATCGAGTTTTCCTTGCTCCGCACGCTCGGTCAGATCAATCGTATATTTTTGCAATGCTTGTCGCTGGTCTTCTGCATTTGGATCGTCCACGTTTTGACCTTTACGCATGTCTGCAATCACCTTCTCTACTTGATTAATAGTAACTCCTTGGCTTTTCAGGAGTTCACCGAGCTTTCCTTTGTCTTCAGTCGCAGCAAGGATAAACAGCTCACTCGAAATATAACTATCTTGGCGTTTCTGGGCGTTTTTATCGCATAAGTTAAGTAGATTAATGGTGTCACGCGACACTTGCACATCACCGCCGGTGCCCTGCACTTCAGGCAGAGATTCCAGTAATTTGGTCAACTCACTGCGGAAAGTCGCAATGTTAATGCCAAGCTGCTGAAGTAATGGTCGCACAGTGCCGCCGTCCTGATTTAACAGGGCAAGCATAATATGGACAGGTTCGATAAATTGGTGGTCACGCCCAAGCGCCATGGATTGGGCTTCTGCAATGGCAGATTGAAATTTACTGGTTAGACGATCCATTCGCATGCTGTACCTCACAAAAAGCTGACAAATACCTATGTCACTAATGTGGGTATGATTTGAGCTATTTCAAGGGCTCGATGAATTTTTGTAAACAATTATTTACGGAGGGTGTGGAGAGGCCAAACCGCTACGGGTTATTCCATCCAGATCAGTGAAGCCATGCGCCCGGTCTGTCCATCGCGACGAAAAGAGAAATAATCTTCGGCATTGGCATAGGTGCAAGTCTGACATGTTTCGATGCTATCGACGCCGAGCGAGCGCAACGTTTGGCGAGCAATTGCTGCAAGGTCAGCAAGATATTTTTCACCGTATGGTTTAAATGCGGACTCATGCTGTGAATTCAAGTCCAGCATAGCGCTGCGAACATCCTCACCCACTTCAAAGTGTTCCGGACCTATGGCAGGACCCAGCCAAGCGCGAATATGCTGCGGTGACGAAGTGAATTCCTCGAGTGTGGCTGAAATAATTCCGGCTGCTAGACTGCGCCAGCCGCTGTGAACTGCGGCAATCTCGCTACCATCTTCAGCGGCAAGAAGAATCGGCAAACAATCGGCAGTTTGAATGGCTAACACAGTACCTTTCACGTTGGTGTATGCAGCATCAGCTTCTGGCGTATCCGAACATGCTCCCGATAAAAGGCGCACAACGGTATGACCATGAACTTGATTCAACCAGCACGGTTCATTCGGCAGTTGTAAGGCGTTGAGCAAACGCTGTCGATTCTTTTGCACTGCAGCTGGGAGATCACCAACATGACTACCCAGATTGAACGAAGCAAACGGTGCCGCACTCACGCCCCCATGCCGGGTTGTGCTAAATGCACGTACGCCGGCGATTGTGTTTAAGTGCGGCGTTAATCCCTTCATGCTTCGCCGTGTTCCTTAAAGTCGGCACGGAGAACGCGCAGCAACGCTTGCATATCTTCCGGCAACGGCGCAGTCCATTCCATCATTTCGCCAGTTCCCGGGTGAACAAGTGCCAAGCGTGTTGCATGTAAAGCTTGTCGGTGAAAACCACGCATCACGTCCATAAACTCTGCCGAGGCTTGTTTTGGAGGACGCGGTCGACCACCATATTGAGGATCGCCAACTAATGGATAAGACAAATGGGCCATATGGACACGGATTTGATGTGTACGACCACTTTCCAAGCGCAAACGCAAGCGCGTATGTGCACGAAAACGCTCAGCCACTCGATAATGCGTCGTTGCCGGCTTACCATTCGGGTGTACGGCCATGTGGGTACGTTTTGTCGGGTGACGTGCAATCGGCGCATTAATTGTACCGCCGGCGGTCATCACACCAATAGCAATGGCTTCATACTCACGGGTAATCTCACGGGCTTGCAACGCTGCAACGAGTGCGGTGTAAGTAGCAATATTCTTTGCCACTACCATTAACCCTGTCGTTTCTTTGTCGAGTCGATGAACAATTCCAGCGCGCGGCAATTGCTCGACTTGCGGGCAATGATGCAGCAATGCATTTAGTAACGTCCCATCAGGTGTACCCGCCCCCGGGTGCACAACGAGGCCTGCTGGTTTGTTCAAAACCAGTAAGTCGTCGTCTTCATAGACAATATTCAGCTCAATGTCTTGCGGCTCAGAAAAAACTTCCGCTTCCAACTCGGCTTGCAAGTCGATCTGTTGACCTGACAATACTTTCTCGCGCGGTTTAACGACAACAATGCCGTTCACCGAGACCTTACCGTCAAGGATCCAGTTTTTTAATCGCGAGCGAGAAAAATCAGGGAACAATTCAGCGAGTGCCGAGTCCAATCGGCTACCCAGTAAATGTTCAGGGACAATTGCTTGTTGTTGGATAATATCAGTCATAGAACCTGTACTTTGTGCCTGCTACTGGCGTGTATTAGTTGCAGCACGCGGATTCAACGCGCGGCTGTGCATTAATTCGAATGTGCGTTACAATCGCAAATCTGAGACTATTGTACTTCAGATAGCAACAAACATCCCAGCAATTCAACGGAAATAATAAGAGAACACAACAACCATGAGAGTCGTTTTAACCATTGCAGTTCTTAGTATGCTCGTTTTGAGCGGATGCTCCTCGAAGCCCGATGACGTTGCTCAACGTTCTCAAGTCGATGAAATGTATCAATTAGCCCAAGGTATGATTCGTAGCGCTCGCTTCTCTGATGCCGCCAACGTTTTACGCTCAATCAATACGCGTTACCCGTTTGGGCCATATGCACAACAAGTCCAACTAGACCTTATTTACGTTGAATATAAAACCGGCAACCAAGATCGTGCGTTAACAGTGATCGATCGTTTCTTGTCGCTCAATCCGAATCACGCAGATAACGACTATGTCCGCTACATGCGCGGTTTAGTTCACTTGCAGGCTGAAGGTAGCTTTTTCCAAGACGCTTTTGGAATTGACCGCAGTGACCGTAATCCAGTCTATGCAGAACGAGCATTTGACGATTTCGCTGAACTGATTCAACGCCACCCGGACAGCCCTTATGCCGCCGACGCCCGTGCGCGTATGGTAGGCATTCAAGCGCGACTAGCGCAACACGAACTCGCTGCTGCTGAGTACTATTTGCGTCGCGAAGCGTATATGGCTGCTGCCAATCGGGGCATTTACATTATCGATAATTTCCCGAACGTTGTTGAAGTGAGACGCGCGTTGGAAATTATGATTGAAAGTTATGATGCACTGGGACTGACGAATCAAGCGAGTGATGCGCGTCGTGTTTTGGCGGCTAACTTCTGAGCCACACAGCCTCCCCCCGAAAAATCAATGAGGACGCTAAATAGCGTCCTCATTTTCTTCACCCGTCCGAATTCGAATAACGCGTTCAACACTCGAGACAAAAATCTTACCGTCACCAATTTTACCGGTTTGTGCGGTCTCAATAATCACTTCCACACAGCGTTCGACATCGTCATCAGCAACGACAATCTCAAGTTTCACTTTCGGTAAAAAATCGACCATGTACTCAGCACCGCGATAAAGCTCGGTGTGACCACGTTGACGACCAAAGCCTTTCACTTCGGACACAGTCATCCCAGCAATACCAATTTCAGAGAGTGCTGCGCGCACGTCATCAAGCTTAAACGGTTTGATTATCGCTTCGATCTTTTTCATTTTCTTCTACTCTCCGTGGTATTGAATCAGTCTTGCATCAAAGCGCCGACATATTGATTGGTAATTGGATAACGGCGATCTTTATTAAAGTTCCGACGGGTCACTTTTGGTCCCGGAGCTCCCTGTTTACGCTTGTATTCATTGCGTTCAATCAGGCGAATCACGTCTTTGACCGTTTGACGGTCATAGCCAAGTGCGACCAAATCAGCAACCGAGAGATCGCGCTCTGCATAACCATCGATTATCTCGTCTAATGTCTCATAGGGTGGCAATGAATCTTGGTCTTTCTGATCCGGCGCCAATTCTGCCGAAGGCGCTCGCGTGATCACGCGCTCAGGGATTGCCGGTGATAGCGTGTTACGATACGCCGACAAACGATAGACGAGTGACTTCGGCAAGTCTTTAATCGGTGCGAAACCACCACACATATCCCCATAGAGGGTGCAATAACCAACAGCGAGCTCACTTTTATTTCCCGTTGTTAGTAATAAACTACCATATTTATTCGACAGAGCCATCAACAAGACGCCGCGACAGCGGGCCTGCAAGTTTTCTTCCGTGGTGTCTTTCTGGGTGTCGGCAAACAACGGGCTTAACGTCGTTAAGAAACTCTCGACTATAGGTGCGATCGGCACAATGTCAAATTGACAACCAAGCCATTTGGCCTGCTCTTCAGCGTCACTGACACTCATTTCTGCGGTGTAGTGATAAGGCATCATCACAGCACGAACACGATCCGCACCGATGGCGTCAACGGCGAGCGCGAGCGTTAAGGCTGAATCAATCCCGCCCGAAAGGCCAAGCAGTACTGAGCGAAAACCATTTTTCTCCACATAATCACGCAGAGCAAGAACCAGTGCTTGATAGATACTCGCTTCATTCTCGACAGCTGCCGGCAAGTCATAGGTGCGTGGCGTTTGACCAGTAAACTCAACGGAATGATACGCAGTTTGGCAATGCGGCAAATGCGCTGAAACCGAGCCGGTCGTATCCATCACCAGCGAGTTACCGTCAAACACAAGCTCGTCTTGGCCGCCAACTAAATTCACATACACCAAGGGGATTTGGTTCTCGACACAACGCGCTCTTAATACCTGCAAGCGTTGTTCATATTTGTATTCTTCAAACGGCGACGCATTGACCGCAACAAGGATTTCAGCGCCTGCTGCGCGAGCCTCTTGTGCCGGCTGTGGATGCCATAAATCTTCGCAGACCAACAAGCCCAGCTTGGTGCCTTTCAGTTCAAAAACCGTTGGAGAATCTCCCGGCGTAAAGTAGCGCAACTCATCAAAAACTGCGTAATTCGGCAGCTTTTGCTTGCGATAATGCGCTATCTCTTTGCCGTCGTGAAAAACACTCAACACACTGAAATAATTGCCGTCTTGGTAGAATGGATAACTCACCGCAGCCGCTGTTGTTCGCGTTGCCGCTTTGATACGGTCAAGCTGCTGATTGATTCGTCGATGAAAGTCAGCGCGCATCAATAAATCTTCGGGTGGGTAGCCGCACAGAGCAAATTCTGGGAAAACAATCAGATCATCGTGGCTGTTGGCTTCCAGAGCGGCAATCAGCTGATCCGTATTGGCAGACAGCGCTCCCACAGTTGCATTGATTTGAGCGAGACAAATTCGCAAGGACGTCGACATGAGTTTCTCTTCACTAGAAATAGACGGCGCAATCATAGCTGAAGCGCCGAAACGGGGCAAATTCAACGCGCTGTAGAGGCCAACTGAAACACTTCATTGCCGCTACGCAGCACATAACTGGTTTGCTGATGGGTGACTTGCTCTTCAGCGATTTCAGCCCATTGATAATAAACATTACGATGCACCCGAGCGTAAAGTTTATCGCGAATCATGACTGCCGGCTGATCGTTGATAATCAGCAATGGATGGTCTTGCGAAAGAAGATAGGATTCACCGATATTGGTTTCAACACGGATAACATCGTGCGCCATCTCTGTTGGAATATGGCTCCATGACACGATAAGGAAAGGGAGGTCTTCAACTTGAATGCGAACTTTTTCAACGGGGGTAACCAGAAAAAACTCATCGCCTTCTTGTTTCAACACCGAAGCAAATAGACGAACAAGAGGCTGACGCGTGATTTCTGACCCCATGTAAAACCAGCGACCGTCCGCTTTAATGACAATATCGATGTCGCCACAAAAGGTCGGATTCCAACGTTCGACCGGCGCCTTATGTTGAACCTCTAATTGCTGTTGTAACTGTTGTAGATTCATCTGCGATCCTCTGGTTAAGTCAGGAGACCAGCATTAACCTTGGCGCAAGAGATACCAGAGCGTCGCTTCCGTTCGATTGGACACTTTAATCGCTTTGAAAATTGCCGACAAATGCACCCGAATAGTGCCCTCAGTGATCCCTAAAATGCTCGCGATCTCTTTATTCGATAACCCCTGCGCTAACAACTGCATGATTTCGCGCTGGCGAGGAGACAACTTTCGCTCAGCCTCTGAAGGTGCATTCGACCCCATCGAGCGCACATCAGGAAGGTAGGGCTTGTTCTGGAGTAAACCATGAATCGCTAGTTTGACTTCTTCGGCGCTCGAGTTCTTACACAAATAGCTCTGCGCACCTTGAAATAAAGCAGGCTGTACATCCCCACTTGCATCACGCCAAGTAAACAAAACAATGTGCGATTCTGGGGCAGACTGCTTCAAGGTATTTGCGATATAACGATGATCACAGTCAGGCAAGTCTAACTCGGTAAAAATTAAGTCAAACGTTTCACCCGATTCGAGATAATCCTGAGCAATCGCCATGGTGGTTGCTTCATAGATAGCGATCGAGCCTGGCTGGGCTGTGATTAAATGAATCAGCCCTGTGCGCGTAATAAATTGTGGATCAATAATTAAAATCTTCATAAATTTATGGGGCTCGTTTTTAAGCGCTAGTATCAGCCGAGTTGAACATAGTGCATACACTACGTTGAATGAATCGATTTACTTTTTAACTAAAACACTCATTAGTTTAACAAATATAGTATACAAGTCCGACGCCAATTTTGTAGTTTAGTTGCTGAATTGAGTGAAATTTGGGATGAATTCACCATTAAACTTGTCTGGTCTTACGATTTTCTTACACTGCAGTTATGCTAAAGTGACGACTTGTGAGTATAGTATCGCTAAGTTTTGGACGTTGAAATTCGATAGAGGAATCGATATATGCCGGCATTAAAGAACTTTTTCGCCCACACCATGTTGTGTGCAGCCACAGTAAGCTTTGCCCTGCTGGGCGGTGGCAGCGCTCATGCCGAAGCCGAAAAGGACAAAGCGAAAGACGCTCAGGCTGTTACCGTATTCCACAACTTGAACGGTTACACCTTTAGCGGTGAACCCGGCGAAAACGCTGTGCTAAAAACTTTTCAAGTTTTGGCTGTGAAAGACGGTCGCGTCGTTGCTATCGGTGACGAAGCGCTGTTGGAAGAATTAGTCATTGATCGCCGTTATGATTTACGCGGACGAACCGTTCTCCCTGGTCTAATTGATAGTCACGGCCACATTTTGAGCCTCGGTAGTAACCTCATTCAGGTGGATTTACGCGATCTCAGCAGCCGCACACATGCTGTCGCGGCTGTCGCGAACTATGCCCATGCACATCAAGATTTAAATTGGATTCTCGGCCGTGGTTGGAACCAAGAGTTGTGGCCAGACCGTCGCTTTCCTTCGCGCAACGACCTTGATGAAGTAATTAGCGATCGCCCCGTTTGGTTGGTTCGCGTTGACGCTCATGCGGGCTGGGCGAACTCAAAAGCGCTCGAGCTAGCAGGTATCAACAAAGATACGATCGATCCGCCCGGCGGCCAAATCATTCGAGATAGCGAAGGTAACCCAACCGGCGTGTTAATCGATACAGCGATGCAGTTGGTACAGCAGGTTATGCCGCCAGTCGACGAAGAGCAATTGGTAGAGAGTGCGAAACTCGCCTTTGCGCATATCCTTGAGCTTGGTATTACCCAAGTTCACGACGCTGGCGTCAATGCTCGCGAATTGGAACTATTCAAGCGCCTTGCTGAAAGCGACGAACTGCCAGTTCGGTTGCACTCGCTTATTGCTGCCAGCGAACCTGCTTTACCAGAACTAGTAGCTGCAGGCCCCTATCGCAGCGACAATGATCGCTTGCAAGTGCGCGGGGTGAAAGTTTACGGCGATGGCGCTCTCGGTAGCCGTGGAGCTGCCCTCATTGAACCCTATTCCGATGATGAAGAAAATACGGGCCTCTTGGTCACGCCTGAAGAGCAAGTCAAAGCGATTTTCGAACTTGTTCACAACCATGGTTTCCAAATTAATTATCATGCCATCGGGGACTACACCAATCGCCTCGCACTTGACGAGTTCAGTGCTTTGCTGGCTGCAGAAATCGGCGCGGACGAGACCTTATCGACTTGGAAAAACGACCCCCGCCATCGGGTCGAACACGCGCAAATTGTGCGAGTTGAAGATATCCCTCGCTTCTTAGAGCTCGATATTATCCCGTCAATGCAGCCGACCCATGCGACCTCAGACATGAATATGGCTGAAGATCGCGTCGGCAGCGAACGTATTGCCGGTGCCTATGCGTGGCGAACTTTCCTCGATCAAGGTTCACTGATTGCCGCAGGCTCTGATTTTCCGGTCGAACTGGCTAATCCATTCTATGGCATTCATGCTGCAGTGACGCGTCAAGACCGCGAAAACCAGCCAGTTGAAGGCTGGTATCCTGAACAACGGATGACGGTCCACGAAGCGATTCGCAGCTTTACCATCGACGCTGCGTACGCAGGCCATTTTGACGATGTTACCGGTACCTTAGAAGCTGGTAAGTGGGCGGACTTTATCATTGTCGATCAAGACCCATTTACCATCGATGCCAGCGATCTTTGGCGCATTCGCGTGTTGCATACGTTCGTCGGTGGTGATCACAGCTATCGTCGTCAGCCGTAATCAGCCCGAGTATTAGGGAAAAGTATCGAAGGATTGTAAATCATGACTGAGTTTTTATTCGCCAACGAAAAGAAAACAACAACGGAACAAAGCTCGACTGAGCCATTTCATATCCTCGTTGTCGACGACGATGATGAAATTCATGTCATCACGAAAATGGCATTGGGCGACTTTAAGCTCGATCAACGACCGCTGGAATTTCATTCCGCCTATTCAGCAGCAGAAGCAAAGCAAATGCTCCAAGAGCGCGATGATTTTGCCTTGATGCTCCTCGATGTGGTGATGGAAGACGATCATGCGGGTTTAGAGGTCGCCCGCTGGACCCGCGAAGATCTGAAGAATCGCTTGATTCGTATCGTGCTGAGAACTGGACAGCCTGGTCAAGCCCCAGAAGAGGAAGTCATCGCGAAATTCGACATCGATGACTACAAAGAGAAAACTGAGCTGACCTATAGAAAACTATTGACGCTCATGTATTCGAGCTTACGTGCATTTCGTGATTTGCAAGCAATCGAACAATACAAACAGGGACTCGAGCGCATTATCCAAGCCTCAGCAGAACTGTTTTCCGCACGCTCAGTGACTCAGTTAAGCCAAGGAATCCTTGAACAACTTGTCGCCCTATTAACACGTTCGAAAGTGGCTGCCTATTATAAGTTGCCATTAGCCGGCTATACCGCTAGTGGACAAGGAGACCAACAATTGCAAATTATCGCAGCCACGGGGCAGTACAGTGGCCGTGTTGGCGAGCAATTAAAACAACCTGAAGTTCAGCAAATTTTAGATTCTTTGCGCCAGCGCAAAGACCAAGTTGCATTCGAGATTCACAATGCGACCTACTACGGCCTTTATCAGACTTCGCATGGCGCCTTTTACATGTTGTTTATTGAAGGAGTCGGCGAATTAACCGAAACAGACCAGCACTTGTTGACGCTGTTTATGAATAATACGACCATTGCCGTTGGGTCGGTGCCGAGACCGTCGTTGAGTGTTTCGTTAAACCAGCTCTCGAACTGGTGAAAAGCATTCGAACATTCCGCATTGCTGCATTCCAACTAGTTTGCAGCGTGTGACTACTCACTCGTTAAGGTGTATGCAGCATGAGTTTGGAACAGATTCGTCGCGACTACGAAAGTCGCACGCTCGAACGTCACGATTTAGTCGATTCCCCTTTTCACCAGTTCGAGAGCTGGTTTAACGAAACACTCAACGACGGTCTCGGCACCGACCCAACGGCAATGGTCGTTGCAACCTGTGCAAACAACCAACCGTTACAACGGATTGTTTTGCTCAAGCATTTTGACCATCAAGGTTTTGTTTTCTACACCAATTACAACAGTCAAAAAGGCCGTCAGCTTGAGTTGAACCCGCACTGTAGTTTGCATTTTGCTTGGCTACCGCAGGAGCGGCAAATTCATATCCAAGGCCAAGCGCAACGCTTAACAGAAGAGCAGAATCGCCGTTATTTTCAGTCACGACCGCGGGCGAGCCAAATTGCCGCATGGGCCTCAAGTCAGAGTGAACCGATCGACAGCCGCGAAGCGTTGGACGAACAGTATCGCGCCATTGAAGCGCAGTTTAGTGACCAAGATCCACTGCCGTTGCCACCGCATTGGGGCGGCTATTTAGTCACACCAACACAGTTTGAATTTTGGCAAGGGCGCCGCGCTCGTTTACATGATCGTTTTCGGTACCAACGCAACGACGAACAGAACTGGATATTAACCCGTTTGCAGCCTTAAACGGCGGTGAATGGCGGCAACCCGACCCCGAGTTTATTGGCCACGTGCACTAGTCGTGGCCAAGTTAATTCATCTAATAGCACGCCCTGTTGCATTTGTTCATGATAATCACGCCATGCGCGGTCACCGGGCAGCCGCGGCGGCTGGTTCGGATCCACTGGTGTCGCTTTTTGACAACGTTGAGCCAGATCAGCAACGACCTTTTGAAACGCTTGCTCTGAGGTAAACGCCAAGGGGTCTGTAACTTGGATATAGACTGAATTAAATTCACCGTCCTCATCGCCCTGCTCACGCCCATAGCCGGACAAGCCCATGGTTAAAAGCTCACTCATTAAGCACAGGCCATAACCTTTAAAACCAAGATCCGCACCACCAAGTGGTAATAATGCGCCACTCTGTTCGATGTATTCACGCGGATCATCGCTGACTTCGCCGCTCTGACTTATAATAGCCGGCCACGGTAACTTCTCTTGCCGGTCGTAGGCTTGCCGAACTTTGCCCGCTGCGGTCACCGAAAAACTCAAATCAAACATGATACTTTGCTGCTGATAGGGAACTGCAAAGCCAAACGGATTCGGCGAGAACACTCGGCTTTTCGCGCCAAAAGGCGCCACACTGGCTTGCGCGGGCGTGCTTGCCATCATCGAAATCACCATCCCTTGCGACGCCGCGAGGTGCAAGTAGGCCGCCAGACTCGCCACGTGATCACAGCGTTTCACCACTAGGGTTGCGGTGCCACACTGCTTGGCTTTTTGCATGGCTTGCTCGACTGCCAATGGAACGACATATAAACCGGACAGGCCGTTCGCGTCCCAATGCGCGGTGGCAAGACGATCTTGCACGATATTCACCGAGCCTTCGCCGCGAGCTTTCCCTTGTTGTATCTGCTTAATGTTATAGGGAAGACGCCGGAGACCATGGGTGCGAAAGCCAAATAAATCACCATACGCCAGGCTTTGAGCCATACCTTCGGCGACCTCGACTGCTGCACCCACCTGTTGCAAACAATGACTGGCAAAATTTAGCAAGTCGGCATGACGGACTCGCGCGGCTTCCCTATAACATTAAGC
>JAMCWV010000097.1 GCA_023481025.1 Gammaproteobacteria bacterium | reverse complement strand
GTCCTGTTAATTGCAACAGGCTACTCTCTTCCATACAAGCTAACTACGAGAACTGACCATGAGCCAGATCCGCCCTATTCGTCGTGCGTTGTTAAGTGTTTCTGATAAAACCGGTATTGTTGAATTTGCCATGGCGCTGCACCAGCGTTCCGTTGAAATATTATCAACAGGTGGTACTGCTAAACTACTCGAAGAAGCCGGTATTCCGGTGATTGAAGTGGCAAGCCACACTGGCCAACCAGAAATTATGGGCGGCCGCGTGAAAACACTGCACCCGAAAATTCATGGTGGAATCTTAGGCCGTCGCGACGTCGACCAAGCTGTCATGGAAGAGCAAGACATTGCCCCGATTGATCTGGTTGCAGTGAACCTGTACCCGTTTGCGGAAACCGTTAAAAAACCGGGCTGCACACTTGCCGACGCGATTGAGAATATCGACATCGGCGGTCCAACTATGGTGCGTGCCGCGGCGAAAAATCATCGCGATGTCACCATTATCGTGAATGCCCATGATTATGACCGTGTGCTTGGTGAGCTGGCCGAGTTCGACGGCGTTACCGACACGACTCGTTTTGACTTAGCCATTGCCGCATTTGAGCATACTGCTGCCTACGACGGCATGATCGCCAACTATTTTGGCCAGCGCTTAAACCCAGAACAACCAGAGCGCTTCCCACGTACCCTAAACTTCCAGCTGCACAAGAAACAAGACCTACGCTACGGTGAGAATAGCCACCAGCAAGCGGCATTTTATGTCGACCCAAGCCATGACGAAGCGTCAGTATCAAGTTCTCAGCAACTACAAGGCAAAGAGTTGTCGTTCAATAACATCGCCGATACCGATGCTGCGCTCGAGTGTGTTAAAACCTTCGACGCACCTGCTTGCGTGATTGTGAAACATGCCAACCCGTGCGGTGTTGCCGTGGGTGCAACCATTCAAGAAGCATACGAACGCGCATTCAAGACCGACCCAACTTCTGCCTTTGGCGGCATTATCGCGTTCAACCGTCCGCTCGACGAAGCGACGGCTCACGCGATCATTAATCAGCAGTTCGTGGAAGTGATTATCGCCCCAGGTTGCAGCAAAAAGGCGCAGTCGATTGTCGCCGCGAAAAAGAACGTACGTTTGTTAATCACCAACGAGTTCGGTACTCGGCGCGCGCAGTTCGATTTCAAACGCGTACAAGGCGGCTTGTTAGTGCAAGACATCGACCACGGTGTGGTCACTGAGTCTGAATTGAAAATTGTTACGGAAGTTAAGCCGGACGCCAAACAGCTCGAAGACTTGATGTTTGCATGGAAAGTGGCGCAGTATGTGAAGTCGAACGCCATTGTTTACGCCAAAGACGGCATGACAGTCGGCGTCGGTGCGGGCCAAATGAGTCGTGTATACAGTGCTAAAGTTGCTATTCTTAAAGCACAAGACGAGGGCCTAACCATTGCTGGCTCGGTCATGGCTTCAGATGCCTTCTTCCCCTTCCGTGATGGTATCGATGCAGCCGCCGAAGCGGGCGTAAAAGCGATTATTCAGCCGGGTGGTTCCATGCGTGACGACGAAGTCATTGCCGCAGCTAACGAACATGGCATTGCCATGGTCTTTACCGGTATGCGCCATTTCCGTCACTAATTGCGCCGACACTGATTAAGGAGCAAAGCTATGAAAGTACTAATTATTGGTGGCGGTGGCCGTGAGCACGCACTCGCATGGAAGGCTGCTCAGTCACTACGCGTTGAGCACGTCTATGTCGCTCCGGGTAACGCTGGCACGGCAACTGAAGTCGGTATGACCAATGTTGCCATAAGCGCCGAAGACATCGACGGCCTACTCGCTTTTGCCCAGCAAGAACATATCGACTTGACCATCGTCGGACCCGAAGCACCACTGGTAAAAGGTGTGGTGAATTTATTCCAAAGCCACGGCTTAGCGATTTTTGGCCCGACCCAACAAGCGGCGCAGTTAGAGGGCTCTAAAGCTTTCTGTAAAGACTTTCTTGCGCGTCATAACATTCCAACAGCCGCCTACGAGAACTTCACTGAGATCGCCCCAGCCAAAGCCTATGTCCGTGCTCAGCAACTACCGATCGTGATTAAAGCCGACGGCCTTGCTGCCGGTAAAGGCGTGATCATCGCGGAAACCTTGGCGCAAGCAGATGCTGCGATTGACGACATGCTGGCTGGTAACAAGTTTGGCGATGCCGGTAGCCGCGTGGTAATTGAAGAGTTCTTAGTCGGTGAAGAAGCAAGCTTTATCGCTATGGTCGACGGTGACACAATTCTACCGTTCGCATCGAGTCAGGATCACAAAGCCCGCGATAACGGCGACAAAGGCCCAAATACCGGCGGTATGGGCGCTTATTCACCTGCGCCTGTCGTTACGCCTGAAGTGGACGCTTGGGTGATGGACCATGTGATGAAGCCGACGGTCGAGGGGATGAAAGCCGAAGGTAACACATACGTTGGCTTTTTGTATGCCGGGTTAATGATCGCCCCGGACGGCACCGCCAA
>JAMCWV010000148.1 GCA_023481025.1 Gammaproteobacteria bacterium | reverse complement strand
CGACCATCACCCACAGCACGGTGAGCCATTCGGCCGGAACCAAGAGCATGGCTAGCGCGAAGATCTGCAAGCCTAAACCCACATTCATGGTTCTGTTCAGGCCAAACCGCGCTCCTAAATAGCCACCGATTAAATTAGTGACGACACCGAAGAATTCATAAAAGACAAACAATAAGGCGACTTCGAGTGCGTTGTAACCGAGCTGGTGGAAGTACAACACCACCAGCATGCGGAGCGCCCCGTCGGTTAACGTAAATGCCCAATAATTGCCCGTGACAATCAAGTACTGGCGAATGCCGGGCGATAGCTGCGCTAGCATTGCGCTACCTTCTGCAGTAACTCGACGGTTCTATTAGCATAGCCCCATTCATTGTCATACCACGCATAGATTTTGACATGCGTACCGTTAATCACCTTAGTCGAGAGCGCGTCAATAATGCTCGAGCGCGGATCGGTTTTATAGTCCATCGAGACCAAAGGACGCTCTTCATAACCCAAAATGTCCTTCAGCTCGCCTGCCGCAGCTTCTTTAAACCAACCGTTTATTTCTGCAACACTGGTTTCCCGTTCGACTTCGAAAACGCAATCGGTCAAAGATGCATTCGCCAATGGCACACGCACCGCATGTCCATCTAAACGGCCTCTTAACTCGGGGAAAATTTCAAAAATCGCGGTCGCCGAGCCGGTCGAGGTCGGTATTAAGTTCATGCCACATGCTCTTGCTCGGCGTAAATCCTTATGCGGCGCATCGAGAATTGTTTGGGTATTGGTTAAATCGTGAATGGTTGTGATCGAGCCATGTTTAATACCAATGTTTTCCTGCAACACCTTCACTACAGGAGCAATACAGTTTGTCGTGCATGACGCTGCTGTGACGATTTGGTGTTGCTTCGGGTCAAATAAATGGTCGTTCACCCCCATGACGATATTCAACGCCCCGGACTCTTTCACCGGCGCCGACACCACCACGCGCTTGACGCCTTGTTTTAGATAGTCGTTCAGCACCTCTACGGTTTTCATTTTTCCCGACGACTCCAAAACATAATCGCAGTCGTGCCAGTCTGTTGCGGCGATGGTTTTTTCCTGCGTGAACTTAATCTGCTGTCCGTTCACCTCAATATAATCATCTAAAAATCGGGCTTCATGCTGCCATTTACCGTGAACAGAGTCGAAATTAAGCAAGTGAGCGAACGTTTCTGCATCGCCGCCGGGGTCATTAACGTGCACTAACTGAAACGCCGGGTTATCGATGATCAATCGTAAAGCAAGACGGCCGATTCGGCCCAAACCATTAATACCTATTTTTACAGACATAAAGAATCCTGTTGTTCATGTTGAATAAATTGTGGGTTGTGCACAGCGGTGGACAACAAAACCTGACGCATCCAATCTGGCATGGCTGGGTTTAGTCGATAATGCACCCAACGCTCCTCTTTACGATCGAGCAGCACGCCATATTCACGAAGCTGCGCTAAATGGCGCGATACTTTGGGTTGCGACATGCCGGTTCGGGCAACAAAGTCACAGACGCACAACTCGTGCTTTTCGGTCAGTAGCATGAGCATTTCTAGGCGCAATGGGTCGGCCAAAACTTTGAAAAAATCAGCTGGGCTGTTAAACAAGTGAGGCTGGCTTTGCCGCTTGCGTAAAATCAGCAAAAACATCCGAATACGCTCACTGAGTTCATGCAAGGTTTGCTTAAAAGCGTTCGGGTCCGAGCTTGCTGCTGGGTCGGGGAAGTCCCACGCAATGAAATTCTGTCCAACAAAGTCCCGTCGACACTCGGTGCGGGCTCGGTCGCACAAACTAATCACATAGTCGAACTCATCGGTATTCAAGGTCGAAATCGATTTTGAGTGGAACCTGTGAATGTCTACATTAAACCCTTCGAGCGCCGCCAATGCACCCGCGGCCACTTGCCCAGGATCAGTTCCCGCACTTGCAACTTCGACCTCATCGCCACCGAGCTGTCGCATGAGTGCTTCAGCCATGATTGAACGAGCCGAATTTGCAGTACAGATAAACAAGACTTTGGTTTTCATACCCGCTCCACACATATGGGAAAACATATATATGGTAAAACATATATAACTGCAGAGCAACGATTCCTGACCAACACTGGAAAAATTAAGCGATTCCCCCCATAGTGTAAGTAACTCACGGAGGCTGGTATGGCGCGTTCAGATATCGACGATTCCCCACAACACGCCCTCGTCGTGGAAGGCGGTGCGATGCGCGGAATTTTTGCCGCAGGGGTGCTCGACGCTTTTATCGAAGAGGATTTTTACCCGTTTCAGCATGCTGTCGGTGTTTCCGCTGGTTCCACCAATGCGATTGGCTACTTGTCCGGTGCCCATAAACGCAGTTATCAGATCATTACGGACTATGCCCGTCGCGACGAATTCATGAACATTCGGCGCTATTTAAAAGGTGGTCACTTTTGCGATGTGAGTTGGCTGTGGCATACCTCTGTTGAAGAATTACCCATGAACCTCGAGGTGTTTAGAAAC
>JAMCWV010000110.1 GCA_023481025.1 Gammaproteobacteria bacterium | reverse complement strand
CGGCCCATATTCCTTTGCGGTGTAGACGTTTGAAGCTGCGATGAGCTCATTGACTTCCTGCCAGGACGCGCGCACGAAGCCACCCAGGCCGCGACGCTCTTTGTAGCTTTTCGCTTTTACCGGGTCACTGACGATCGAGGCCCAGGCATCTACCGGGTCACTGTGCTGCTCACGGGCTTCACGCCACAGCTTCATTAACTGCTGGCGCATTTTCGGATATTTCAAGCGGTTTGCGCTGTAGATATACCATGAGTAGCTGGCACCACGAGGACAGCCGCGCGGTTCATGGTTTGGCAAGTCAGGGCGAGTCCGCGGATAGTCGGTCTGCTGCGTTTCCCAGGTGACCAGGCCGTCTTTCACGTAGATCTTCCAGCTACAAGAGCCGGTACAGTTAACACCGTGGGTCGAACGCACCACTTTGTCGTGCTGCCAACGTTGACGGTAACCCTGTTCCCAGGTCCGATCTTCTTCGGTGGTCATCCCATGGTTATCAGAAAATGACTCTTTGCGCGCCTTAAAGTAACGCAATCTGTCGAGTAAATGGCTCATAGCTTTGACTCCTGGTCTTATCCGTTATGTTGCTTAGATCTCACGGACTGGATGTTGTATGAAGCGCATCATGCTGGATTTTTTCCCCCCGCGAAATAGGGGGTTAATTGACCAAAACAGGGCTACTACCACCAAGGTGATAGTGCCAGGAAGTTACTTAAGATTTTGTTTTAAAAGGAATAACGCATTAAAAGGCGGGCCTGGCCCGGGGCTTTAAACTACCCTCAAGGCAAAAGTGGTAGCTCTTCTGCTTCAGCTGTATGCGCGCAAGGGGATAGTGCTAATATGTAGATACAAATTCACCACCATATCCAGGACGTTTACCATGCCTCCACCTAAACGTATCGGCCCTACCACTCTGGTCAGTAAAATCACGCTGGCCCTGGTGGCTATTCTCCTTTTGGCCTGTGCGACTGTGATTGCCTCCTACTGGTTGTCGGATCGGGCGGTGCATGACCCGCACCTGATCAATCACTCAGGTTCACTGCGCATGGAAACCTATCGCATAGGCTTTATTTACCAGCATGATCCTGACCAGGCCATTTCCCTGCTATCCGAAGTCAGTGAGAAGTGGCACCATCCAGTCTTCGCCTCCTACTATTATCGCGATGACCAGACTGCGGAAGCATTCCGCACAGCGCATGAGATGTGGCAAGTCACAGAAAATGCCTTTATAAACGGGTTGGAACCCGAGCTGCTGGATGGCCGCTTACAGGCGTTAGTCGGCCAATTGGACCGTTTTGTCGGCATGACTCAGCAAGACGCCGAATACAAAATTCTTGCCTTGCGGGTGGTATTGGTTATCGCCTTACTATTAACCATTATGCTTGCGGCAGTCGTGTTGTTCTGGCTTAAATCACGCTTTGAGGCGCCCCTGTCGTCGCTCATTCAGCAGGCCAGGCATATTTCCCAGGGGGACTTTACCGCCAGGTCCCATTTGCAGAGCAATGACGAGCTAGGGGTTCTGGGCCGTACCCTGAACAAAATGAGTGACACCATCACTTATATGTATGGTGACCTCGAAGACCGGGTTGATAAACAAACCCACGAAATTATGCGTAGCCATAAAACCCTGCAGTTCCTCTATGAGATCTCTCGTGAAGTGAACGAGAAATCCATGGGCTACCATGATTACAGTAAAATCGTTGAGGCTTTGCGGGCCCTTATAAAAGTAGACGACATCGAGCTCTGCCTGCTGACAGAGGCCGGTAAGCGGCCGTATCATCAGTTCCAGCCGGAGGACAATGGCACCACACCTTGCATCACCAATAACTGCGAGGCCTGCGTAATGACCTGTGACGGTGTGACGATTGAAAATGGTCGCGCCATCTACCGATATCCACTGTCCCGCGACCAAAAGCAATATGGGGTGCTGATTGCCCGACTGGATGCCGTGCAAAGGCTGGATAGCTGGCAACAACAGTTACTGCGGTCCGTCGCTGAACAATTGTCACTGGCGATGAACGTGAAATCTGAAGAAGAAAACCTGCGGCGGCTGGCGTTAATGAAAGAGCGCACCGTCATCGCCCGGGAATTACATGACTCGCTGGCGCAGGCGCTGTCGTATCTTAAAATTCAGGTGGTACGACTGAGCAAAGCCACAGAATCCAATAATCGGGAATTACTTGACGATGTGACCAATGAGCTTAAAGAAGGTCTCGACTCGGCATACCGGCAGCTACGGGAGTTATTGACCACATTCCGACTCAAGGTGGATGGCAAAGGCCTGCTGCATGCCCTGGAAACTACGGTAGACCAGCTCGAAGACCGCACTGACATGCAAATACACCTGGTATACGAGCTCGAAGATGTGCCGCTCACCCCACACGAAGAGGTTCACCTACTGCAGATCATCCGGGAGGCATCGCAAAACGCAGTCAATCACAGCCAGGGCGGCTGGCTCAAGATTTCTCTTATCAGTGAAGCCAGTCTGATCCAATTGAGTGTGGAAGGTGTGGTGCCATTGTCCTCC